>CANQAS010000001.1 GCA_947589535.1 uncultured Bacilli bacterium
CACCGCTTGTGCGGGTGCCCGTCAATTCCTTTGAGTTTCAGCCTTGCGACCGTACTACTCAGGCGGAGTACTTAATATGTTAACTTCAGCACTGGGAAACCCCAACACTTAGTACTCATCGTTTACAGCGTGGACTACTAGGGTATCTAATCCTATTTGCTCCCCACGCTTTCGTGCCTCAGCGTCAGTAATGGCCCAGCAAACCGCCTTCGCCACTGGTGTTCCTTCTAATATCTACGCATTCCACCGCTACACTAGAAATTCCGTTTGCCTCTTCCATACTCAAGCTAGCCAGTTTATGAAACGAACCGGGGTTAAGCCCCGGGCTTTAATTTCATACTTAACAAGCCGCCTACGCACCCTTTACGCCCAATAAATCCGGATAACGCTTGCTTCCTACGTATTACCGCGGCTGCTGGCACGTAGTTAGCCGAAGCTTTCTGGCATGGTACCGTCACTCCAAACTCATTTCCTAGTTTGGTCGTTCTTCCCATACAACAGAGTTTTACAATCCAAAGGACCTTCATCACTCACGCGGCATTGCTCGTTCAGGGTTTCCCCCATTGACGAATATTCCTAACTGCTGTCTCCCGTAGGAGTTTGGGCCGTGTCTCAGTCCCAATGTGGCCGTTCAACCTCTCAGTCCGGCTACGCATCGTCGCCTTGGTAGGCCATTACCCCACCAACTAGCTAATACGCCGCAGGCCCATCTAAGAGCGACGCCCTAAAGCGCCTTTTAATACAGAAACGAAACTGTATATCATCCGGTATTAGCTACCGTTTCCAGTAGTTGTCCCAGACTCAAAGGTAGGTCACCCACGTGTTACTCACCCGTCCGCCACTAGATGGAGAATCCAAATCGAGAAAAGTGCAAGCACTCTTCTGTCAATGGGCCATCTCGTACGACTTGCATGTCTTAGGCATGCCGCCAGCGTTCATCCTGAGCCAGGATCAAACTCTCAAAAATATATTTTGTTTTTTTTGTTTGTTCTTTTCCTAGCTACTCAAATAATCTTGACGTTTTGCTCAGTTTTCAAAGATCATTTTTCCTTTATTTTACAAAGGTTTTTTACGCTTTTTTTTGTTAAGCGCAATAAGAATATACCATATATAAATGACCAATGTCAACACTTTTTTGATTTTTTTTTGATTTTTTTTGTTTTTTTTTGTTTTTTTTTCTAAAATACTGTTTTTTGCTTATTTTTCATTGTAAAAATAAGCTTTTCTTTTGATCATTTCTATATAATATATGTCCAAATTTAACTTTTATGACTGATTAATAACATGTATTTATCATAATATTTCTTTACTCTTTCCTTGTCAAATGGACCAATACCTTTTTCGTATAGTTTAATGAGTTTTTTTAACTCCTGCTTTACAATTATATCTATCTCCTCTGGATAATTCATTTTCTTCCTATGATATTCATATTCAGATTCATCAAGTATTTTATAACTTCCATCTGGAAAGCCCCTTAAATCTAAATCGTAATCAATATATTTAATAACCTTACCCTCTATTATTGTAGGACTAGCTATATTACAGTAATAATAAATTCCAGTTTTTTTAAATTGAGTAATTACATTGTACCATTTATTTTTATAAAAATATATTATTGCAGGTTCCCTTGTATACCATACTTTACCATCACTACTACTTACTTTTGATCTCTTATTACCAAAAACTAAAAAATCCTTATTAACATCAATTAATATTGCTTCATCCCAAATACGATGAATATTTCCATCATGTTTATAACAATGAATAGCATAATTCTCGCCTATTTTAATATTTTTCATATAAATCTCCTACTTTTTTATTATACTTTATTATTATTTAAAAAGACAATATAAAAATAAAAGAAGGTATATCTCCTTTTATTTATTTGAAACAACTTCTAATGCTTTCTTAAGTTGATTATCATTTTGTTCACATGGGTTTTTCTCGTAATCACTTGATAATTCTATTTCTACGGTTGGTTTAACACCTACATCATTAATCCAATTACCTTTAGGTGATAACCATTTTTGAATTGTGTATTTTATCATTCCGCCACTATCAAGTTTTTTTGTCGTTTGAACAGTCCCCTTACCATAAGTATAAGTACCAACAACATCTGCTCCATATGATTCCATTAAACCAATTGCTAAAATTTCTGAAGCAGATGCACTGGCTTTATTTACTAACACTGCAACAGGATAATTTCTTGATTCAGAAGTTGATACTGTATACTTATAAGTTGATTTTTTATCAGCAATTTGATAACTTATTGATCCTTTAGGTAAAAACATATCTAACATATCAGTTACTGAATGCAAATAACCACCAGAATTACCTCTAACATCAATTACTAATCCATCTATATTTTCTTTTTCTAATGATTCAATATTTTCTCTAAACTGATCATATGTATTATTAGCAAAATTATTTATTGCAACATAACCAATTTTTTTATTATTTATATCATAAGTCTTTGATTCAACGGACTCAATTACAACAATTCTTTTTTCTATTTCAAATTCTAGATCTTCACCATCACGGTTAATTTTTACCTTAGCTGTTTTCTTATCCTTATCTTTTATTAAAGTTACAACTTCAGCCGTGGACATACCATTAGTACTTTTTCCATTAACAGATATTATCTTATCATTAAATTTTAAACCTACTATAGCTGCTGGAGAATTTTTAAATACCGAAGTAACAATAACATTCCCATTAGCATCTAATGATATTTCAGCACCAATGCCCTCGTATGAACCATTCATAACCTCATCAAAGTTTTCGGTTTCGTTTTTATTAAAATAACTAGTATGAAGATCACCTAACGATTCTAGCATTCCGTTTATTGCTCCGTTTATTAAAGTTTTTTTATCCACCTTTTTATAATAATCATTGATTATTAAATTATAAACTTCGTTAAACTCCTTTATAGTTCCTGATTTTGTAGTTCCAGTTTTAATTTTGCTATATGAGAAACTCTTAACTGATACTAAAGTTAGTGATATACTTAAAATAATTATTAATAAGGCAAAAATCATAAGTTCATATACTTTAAAATCGGTTTTTCTATTTAAAAAATTCTTTGACTTTGAATTATATTTTTTTTCTTCTTTTTGATTTATTTTTTTATCCTTCATACGCAACCTCCATATAATAAAAGTATAACATAATAGGTAAAAAAAGTAACAAAATGTTACTTTAATTCGCTTATTATATTAGCACCACCTGTTACAGCGTTAGTAATAACACCATCTTTGATAGTTAGTAAAGCATTTTCCTTAACCTTCAAACCTGATGAATCTTGTGCATATAAATTATCAACATCAGCTTTAATTGATTTATTTATGGCCTCATCAATATTTATAACATAAAGTTTTACACTTCCATTATAGTTTTTTACCGAATCTTTCAATTCATTACTAGCTTTTTTATCAGAAAAGATAACAACCATATAAGATTCTTCGCTTCTGTTAAATATTTTACTACTAATTATTCTATTATTATATTGATTAGTAAGTGGAACAGTAGTAGTTGTTTTATTATCTTTTGTTTTTTTACCACCAATTTCACCAGTCATAAATATAGCCGTTGCAAGATAAACTACAACAATTATTATTATTACAAATATACCAAGTATTATTCCATTTTTTAACTCATCTTTCATTTTTTATCACCAAGTTAATTGTATCACAATATTAGGTTAATTAAAATACTATTTGCTAACAGGCATTAAAGACATTGATTTTGCTACGGTAACTAGTTCTTCTTGGGACATATCACTTGATACTAAATAATATTCAACACCATTTGTAGTCCAACTTACGGAAGTATCACTTACTATTGCAATTGTATCAGCGAATAAATCTAAATCTCCACTCGTAGGTATTACTGATAATTCATCTTCTTTACTTGCTGTTTCTTCCACTAACATAAATGGAGTTTCACCAGAAAAAGTAAGAATAATTCTATTACCTGAGTCTAAATCAACCGTTTTTTCCGTATCCAAATAAGTTCCTTCTGGTAAATACATTGGATACACAGCTTCTTCAAGGACGCTTGTTTCTTCCGTTTCATTTTCTTCTTCATTTTCAGTAGAAGCTTCTAGATTTTCCTTTAATGCAAAATAATTATCCTTGAATTTCGCTTTCATATCTATATCTTTAAAATTAACTTTTATCTCTATATTATCATCACTATCATAAACAGTAACTTTCTTTATGTTAAGTTCTTTATTAAATACTACTACTTGATGGGTTAAATTTGGATTATTTTTATAATTTACCGTACTAGTAAATACATAATTATTGTTTTGCTTTTTCATTGATAATTTTTGGTCGTTTTTCATATCTCTAATAACTGACTGAATCAAGTAACTTTGAGAACTATTATATGGCCATTTACTTTGAAATTTAAAACTTTTGTTAAGCGTTGGAGTTAAAACATATACACCTTCGTCATTCTTTAAAATAATTTGCTCATGATTATTAGTCTTATTTCTTAAAGATACTCTATAATAATCTTTTTTCTTATATGAAACACTAACATCATATTTATAAGTATCTTCATTATTTATTAATTCCATTTCCGCATTTAATTTATACCCATTTGTATTATTTAATTTTTTTTCAATTTTGCTAAATACACTTTCCTTCGTTTCCTTTCCACAACCTGTTAAACATATTGCGCAAAAAAGCACCATTAAAACACCAAAAAATTTTTTCATTAATTCACCTCTTTTATTTTCATTTAATTATATGGTTTAAAAAATCTAATATTCATGTATAAAATTATATTTTTTGATTATCATATTAGTATAAAAGGAGGAAATTATGAAAACATTACAAATTATAGCCATTACTGTTGTGATTATTGGAGCTTTAAACTGGGGATTAATCGGTTTATTTAACTTTGATTTAGTTGCTACTATATTTGGTGGTACAGCAGCTATCGGTTCTAAAATTGTTTATATATTAGTTGGTATATGTGGATTAATTAGT
Source organism: uncultured Bacilli bacterium (assembly GCA_947589535.1). Taxonomy (GTDB): domain Bacteria; phylum Bacillota_I; class Bacilli_A; order RF39; family UBA660; genus Aphodocola. The sequence continues at coordinate 4,998 of CANQAS010000001.1, forward strand.
ATTAAAACACTTGCCGAATTAATAAATGACTTAAAATAAAAATAGTTTTCATTAATTTGAAAACTATTTTTTAATATTCTACTTTTATTAGCGTAAGACCACAGGCTGGCGCGCAGATAGATGCTTTACGTCTATCCTTTTCTTCTAACATTTTAGGAATATCTTTATAGAATAATTTTTCTTCACCAACTTTTATTAAAGCACCTACCATGTTTCTTACTTGATATTTTAAAAAACCTTTCCCCCTAAATGTTATAGATATAATACCAGATTTTTCTTTTATGCTAGCATCATATATAGTTCTTATCTTATCCTCTTTTTTATCTTCAGACGATGCGAATGAAGTAAAATCATGAGTACCTATAAAATATTTAATCGCTTTCTTCATTTTTCTTATATTTAAAGGTTTTGAATATTGATACACGTGGCTGCGAAGTAAGGGATTATACTCCAATGTACTTATCTTATATAAATAAGTTTTTGATTTAACCATGTATCTAGCATGAAAATCTAATGATACTTCTTTAACTTTATTAATATGAATATCATCTGGTAAGTAACTATTTAAAGCTCCAAGTAATTTATATGGCGTTATTTTTTTATCAAAGTCAAAATGTGCCATTTGGTGAAGCGCATTAACCTTGGCATCAGTTCTACCAGATGAATGTATTGTTACTTTCTTACCACCATTTATGTTAGTTAATACCTTCTCAACTTCTCCTTGTATTGTCCTTTTTTTCGGTTGTTTTTGATAACCATTAAAATTCTCTCCAGAATAGGAAAAATCTATCAAATATCTCATTTAATCACCACCAGTTAATTATAGGCTAAATTATATAACAAATAAAGAAAAAAAGCTACCGTATAGTAACCTATTTATCTGACAGTGTTGCACAAGGATAATCATCACACCAATTTTCCACATTGTCATCGCAAGATAAAAACGCACTAAATTTTGGCTCACCATCATTTTTACTAACTTTTAAATATCCGTCACATTCTTCATTAGTTTTATAAGGATTTTTAACGTCATCTAAATAACCTTTTTGCTCTAACTCATCAATAGTAATTATAAATGAAGTATTTTTTTTATACCTTGTGTAAAAAGAGTTTTCTTCATTTTTATCTCCAGATAGCATCTCATGAGTATATATTTCAGGACCTAAATCTTCTATTTCTTTTCTAAGTTTACTAAATACATCATCTGATGCTTTTTTCTTTATATTCATAACTGACGTTGTTACGATTGAGCCTATTATTCCTAATACTACAACTACTGCTAATAATTCTACCAATGTAAATCCTTTTTTATTTTTCATTATTTTATCTCTCCTTTTTGCTCTGAATACTATAAGCTATTTTTAATAATAATCTTAATGGTAAAAACTTACATCCTATAATACCTAATTTGTTCATAAGCCCTGGAACTATAATTAATTTATTTTTAAACATTTTACGAACTGCATAACTTGCTACATACTCACTAGATAAATCCTTAAGACCAAACTTTACTCCTGCTACATTATTAAAGTTTGTATTAACAGGGCCTGGACATAGCACAGAAACTTTTACATTGGACTTATTCTTTCGTAATTCCTCAAAAATAGCCTCCGTAAATCTTAAAACGTAAGATTTAGTGGAATAATAAGTACTCATCAAAGGACCTGGTAAAAAGCCTGCAATTGAAGCTACATTTAGTATTCTACCATTATCTTTTTTAATCATCTCTTGCAAGTATAGTTTTGTTAAAACGTGTACTGCTTTTACATTAACATCTATCATGTTTAATTCTTTATCTAAATCACTTTTACTAAATTCGCCAAACATTCCGAAACCAGCATTATTTACTAGTATATCTACATCCTTAAATTTATTAAATACTTTTTTACAATCTTCTACGATTGATAAGTCTGCTACGTAAATCTCACTTTTCCCAGAACATAAATTTGCTACTTTTTCAAGTTTCTTTTTATTTCTTGCTATAAGTATAACATCATATCCCATACTGCTTAAATTTATCGCAATATCTTTTCCTATTCCAGAAGATGCTCCAGTAACTAATGCTTTCATTTATTATCACCATGTTAATTATACTACAATATATATTATTAATCAAAAACAATTTTAAATTGTTAATAATAAAATATGATATAATAAAAAAAAGGACTGATGCTATGGAAAGAAAAATGAAAAGAAGGATTAAAGTAGTAAAGAAAAAAAAGAAACTTGTTCTTAAAAAATGGATAAGAGTTACTCTTCTAATAATATTTATTATTTTATTTATTTTTTCTAGTTTAAAATTTTTTTGTTGGAAAGAGGATGGGAAAAAGATAAATAAAATTAAAAATAAGATATCTGAAGATATAGAAATAGAAGAAAGACAATCTAATTCAGATGATACAGAAATAGTAAATCCTCCAAGTAATAAAGATAGTGATTACTGGAAATATATAAAAATGGATATGTTAAACGTAGATTTTACTGAACTATCAAATAAAAACAAAGATACTGTTGGATGGATAAAAGTAAATGGAACAAATATTAACTATCCGGTTGTTCAAACAACCGATAATGATTATTATTTAACGCACGCGTTTGATAAAAGTAATAATAAAGCGGGATGGGTATTTGCAGATTATCGAAATAACTTTAATGAATTTGATAAAAACACCATTATATACGCACATGGCAGAGTTGATACGACAATGTTTGGTAGTCTTAAAAATACTTTAAAAAGTTCATGGTATGAAAACAAAGATAATCATATAATAAAATTTTCAACAAAAAATTCAAACACGTTATGGCAAGTATTTTCCGTATATACAATTGAAGCTGAAAGCTATTATATTACTACTAAGTTTCCAAATAACGAAGCTTTTAGTGAATTCGTAAACACATTAAAAAAACGTAGTAAAGTACTATTTGATACAAGTATTTCTGGAAGTGATAAAATAATTACTCTTTCTACTTGTAAAGATAGTAAGGGTAATAGAATAGTTATGCATGCAAAACTAATTAAAATTGAAAATAAATAAAAAAAATACTTAAGAAATTTCTTAAGTATTTTTCTATTAATGATATTTTATTAAACTTCTTGTAGTAACTCCAGCTAATGCTAATCCAGCAAGTGCAATTACAAAGTACAAGCTAGTATTATCTGATGTATTAGGATTTTTAACTATATCTTTATAGTTAGCAGTTAATGTTATATTTTGAGTTACTACTGTACTTTCATCATATACAGTGCCATTATCTGTTGTGAAATTAACAAAAGTCATTCCTTCAATGGCATTCTTTATATGAGATAGATCTAAATCAGCTAATTTTCCACCAGTTATTACAGCCACTTTTTCAGTTTTATCACCATATTTAATGGTTACCTCATTAATCGTAACGTTTTCTGATTCTTCATTATCTGCTTTAATTGATTTATCACTACTAATTGGCATACTCTCATAAAGAACCTTATTGTTATCATCCGTAATAACTACCGTTTTATCATTTGCATAAATACGATTTTTAGTACCTTCTTCATTTTTAATTACCAAATCTGACTTTGTACTTGGATCCATATATAATATAACCTGAGATGTTGATTCTATGGTACCATCCATTATGATTTCCGGATCAGTTCCACCAGCAGTTTTAGAAGAGTCAGATATTCCTACTTCAATACCGCCTTTAGTATTTAATTTTACATCTTTAATACGGATAATTCCTCCATTAGATATTAATCCAGAATATTTACAATCAGATATTGTAACATTCTCTAATGTAAGTGTTCCTCCACCATATGCTTGAGCACCTTGTTTTGGCCCATGAGTTAGTATAATATTCTTTAATGTTAATTTACCAGACGTATTCATAGCAGTAATTATTGCTTGATCACCACTTTGAGTTGTACCGTTTGTGTACCAATCCTCTGAACCTTTAATTGTATGCCCTTGCCCATCAATTGTTACTTCTCTTGAAACTGATATATGGTGATCTGTTTCAATATCAGCTCCTAAAGTAATAGTTGAGTACGTACCATTTGTTAACGCGTTTTCTAAATCTGTAATGTTATTACACTCTACATTACCTTCTGCTTTACAAGAAAATGGTATAAGTAATACCAATGCAATAACAAGACAAAATAATCTTTTTATGTTTTTCATATCTTAATTTCACATCTGTCTTTAACAGATTTTCTCCTTTCTTAATAATATGGTATTCTAAATAAATTAACAATATCATATACGTTAATAATAACATACAGCTGTTTACCAATCAAGTATTTTATTTAAATATATAAAGTTATATAGAAATTTACGTAAACTATTAAAATTTAAAACGCTTACTTAAAAACTTTTACATTAATGATGTTTTATTAAACTTATAGTAGTTATTCCTGCTAATAAAAAAACAGTTAAAGCAATTGCAAAATACATTGTGAATATCATTTTTAGCATTTTACAGTACTTAATAATATAAACAAATGGATATATACTTTTTTCTTCCTGCTTTATTCATGTTTATAATAACACATCCCTGGTCAAGTCCTAATTTTGCTGTTGATAAATATATTACAATTTTACCGGGAAAATTCAATTATAAAAAAAGAGGCAAAATGAACTAATTTTGTAAAATTAAACTAATTTTGTAAAGTCTAATTTGCCGTTATTACTTCAAAAAACCTCTTAATTATTAATCTACTAATTCTAGAACAACTATTAAAGCGTCGTCGCCCTTTCTTTCAGTTAATTTAAGTATTCTAGTATAACCACCGTTTCTATTTTCATAACGTTTTGCTAATGTTTCAAAAACCTTTTTAACAGCATCGTTATTATTAAATAAGAAAGCAAGTGCTTTACGTCTAGAAACTAAGCTACCATTCTTACCATATGTAACCATTTTATCAAAACACTTACGTACTTCTTTTGCACGTGTTTCAGTAGTTTCAATACGTTCATTCATAATTAGGTCTGTTGTAAGATTTGCAAGCATAGCTCTTCTATGTTTGTTTGTACGCCCTAATTTTCTATATGCCATAATTCCTCCTTTTAGTTTTAGTCATCATTTCTAAATGAGAATCCCAATTCTTTTACTTTATCAATAACTTCTTTAAGTGATTTCTTACCTAAGTTACGGATTTTCATCATTTCGTTTTCTGATTTTTGAGTTAAGTCTTGTAATGTATTGATATTAGCTCTCTTTAAGCAGTTATATGCTCTAACTGAGAATTCTAATTCATCTATAGACATCTCTAAAGCCTTAGTCTTAGAATCATCAACATTTTGTTTCATAAGACCAGTCTCATCAGCGATTTCATCTAAGTTTGTTAATATTTCAAAATGTTCAATAATAATTCTTGATGCTAAAGCTACTGCTTCTTCTGGTTTCATTGATCCATTTGTCCAAACTTCCATAGTTAATTTATCATATGAATCATCTTGACCAACACGAGCACCTTCAACTTCATAGTTAACTCTTTCAATTGGTGAAAAGTTAGAATCCATTGCGATTGTATTTAATTTAACATCTCCAAGATTTTTCTTGTTTGCTTCTGCTCTAACATATCCACGACCATTACCAACAGTCATTTCCATGTTTAATTTTCCGCCCTTAACTATTGTTGCAATTTCTTGTTCAGGGTTTACTATTTCAATGTCAGCATCTTTTTCTATGTCGGCTGCTGTTACAACACCTTCACGGCTAACATTTAATTTTATAGTTTTTGGTTCGTTTGTTAAATTTTTAACAACAACATTTTTTAAATTTAATATAATTCCTGTTACGTCTTCAACGATTCCATCTATAGTTTGGAATTCATGAAGAACACCTTCGATGTAAACGCTAGTTATTGCATCTCCAGGTAATGATGATAACATTACTCTTCTAAGAGCATTACCTAGTGTTGTACCGAATCCTCTTTCTAAAGGTTCGATTTCAAATTTTCCATAGTTTCTGCTTTCTACATATTCAGCAACTTTAAATATTGGTTTTTCGAATTTTATCACGTAAAATCACTCCCTTTTCTAAAATTATCCACGTGGACGTTTTGGTGGACGACAACCATTATGTGGTACTGGTGTTACGTCAGTAATTGAAAGAATTTCTAATCCTGCAGTTTGAAGTGATCTAATTGCAGTTTCTCTACCTGATCCAAGACCTCTTACAAAAACATCTACTTTTCTCATTCCAGAATCATATGCTGCTTTACCAGCTGCTTCCGCACTCATACCAGCTGCAAATGGAGTTTTCTTTTTGCTTCCTTTGAATCCTGAAGTTCCACTTGATGCCCATGATACAACATTACCTTCCTTATCAGTAATAGTAACGATTGTATTATTAAAAGTAGAATGTATATGAGCTTGTCCTTCAGGGATATTTTTCTTAACCTTACGTTTTCTTGCTTTGTAAGCCATTTATATATCCTCCTTTTTCCTACTTCTTCTTATTTGCTACAGTCTTACCTTTACCCTTACGAGTTCTTGCATTACTTCTAGTAGATTGACCTCTTACTGGTAAACCTTTACGATGTCTTAAACCTTGGTAAGAACCTATTTCCATCTTAGTTTTAATATTCATAGAAACTTCTCTTCTTAAATCACCTTCAAGTAGGTAACTATCTAATTCTTTACGAATTTTAGAAATTTCTTCGTCAGTTAAATCTTTAGCCTTAGTATCAAGGTTAATGTTTAACTTATTTAAAATATTTCTTGATAACTTTCTACCAATGCCATGAATATAAGTTAATGCTATTTCTATTCTTTTGTTATCTGGTAGATCTACGTTCTTTATACGTGCCATTTACTTTTGCACCTCCTATTATCCTTGTCTTTGCTTATGCTTTGGGTTTTCACAAATAACCATTACTTTCCCATTGCGTCTAATAATCTTACATTTATCACAAATTTTTTTAACTGATGGTCTTACTTTCATCTTTATTTCCTCCTATCATTTTCTATAGGTTATACGCCCACGTGTTAAATCATAAGGTGATATCTCAAGGACTACTGTATCACCTGGTAAGATACGAATCTTATTCATTCGCATTTTACCAGAAACGCGAGCTTCTACAGTGTGTCCGTTTTCCAATTGAACTTTAAAATCGCCGCCTTTTAGTAATTCAACAACTTTACCTTCAAGTTCAATAACATCTTCTTTTTTAGCCACTATAAATCACCCTCCTGCTTATTATCTGGCAATTAGTTTTCCTCTAAAACTTTAATTGCTTCATCAAACGTATCATATTTACTTTTATGAGAATTGATGGTTTTTAACACACCTTTTGATTGATAATAATCAAATAAAGGCATAGTTTTTTCCATATATTCATCATAACGTTTAACAAATGTTTCTTCTTGATCATCTGCTCTTTGGACTAATTCAGTTCCACAGTCATCGCAAATCCATTCAACTTTTGGTTTCATTTCACTAGAAACCTTATTATATATTCTCTTACATTTTGGACAAGTAATTCTAGATATAGATCTTTGAAGTGCTGCTTCTTTATCAATTTTAATATATATTACAACCCCAAGATCTCTACCCATACTTTCTAATAGTTCATCATACTTTTCTGCTTGAACTTTAGTTCTTGGAAATCCATCTAATATATAACCATTTTCACAATCAGGTTTAGTTATACGATTAGCGATTAATTTTAATATTATATCATCAGTTACTAATTTTCCTGACTTCATTATGCCTTCAACTTCTTTACCTAATTCTGTCCCGGCATTTATTTCTTCTCTTAATAAATCACCTGTTGAAATGTGACCATATCCATACTTACTAACAAGCATTTCAGATAAAGTACCTTTACCTCCATTAGGAGGTGCTAAAAATATAATATTTTTCATTATTTTCTATAATCCCTTTCATACTTTCTAGCTGATAAGCTACTTTCAATTTGGTTATAAGTTTCAAGTGCTACACCAACTACTATTAATAAACCTGTTCCTCCAACTGTTACTGAAGTAGGTAAACTACTTAAGTTTGAAACTAATATTGGAAGTCCAGCTATGATAACCAAGAATATTGCTCCCAAGAATGTTGTTCTTGATAATACCTTGCTAATATAATTTTTAGTTTCATTACCAGGCCTTACACCAGGTATATATCCACCTTGCTTATTTATATTTTCAGCAACTTCTTTAGGCTTTAATCCAGATGCCATGAACGTATATAAATAAGTAAATAATATAATAAGTAATATATATAATATAAAACCTGTTACCGTATTATAGTTAATATAACTATTTACGAATAATGAGAACGAATCTTTTTTTAAGAATGTTGCAATAAGTGATGGTATAGATACCAAACTTGATGCAAATATAACTGGCATAACTCCTGCAGAATTTAATCTAAATGGAATATATGTTTGTTTTGCTCCGTACGCTGTTGAAGTTCTATTCGAATATTGAATAGGTACTCTTCTCTCAGATTTTTCAATAAATACAACTCCCACTACTATTGCTATATACACAAGTAAGAATAATATAAACTTAGTAACGCCTAGTGCTACTTCTTGAGTAGTACCAGATACTACAAATGAACTAAACGCATCAACCATCATGCTTGGTGTACTAATTAATATACCAGCCATAATCAAGATTGATACACCGTTTCCAACACCTTTTCTAGTTATTTGATCTCCTAACCATAACAAGAAACATGTTCCAGCTGTTAAAATTAAAGTTACTCTTAGATATTCCATCGACGTTGCTGTATCACCTAAAAATGAGAATGACATAACAAGTCCTTGAAGGAATGCTAATGCAATACCTAAATACCTAGTAATTTTATTTAATTTAGTTCTACCGGAATAACCTTCTTTTGAAAGATTAGAGAAATATGGAATTATATCCATTTGTAATAACTGAACGATTATTGAAGCACTAATGTATGGTGTAACTCCTAATGCGAAGATTGAGAAGTTTTTTAAAGACCCACCACCCATTACGTTAAGTAGTTCCAAAAATCCTAAATCTTGTGTGATATTTTCAGTACCAGGAACGCGAACTGCTGTTCCTAATTTATAGATAAATAATATAAGCAGTGTGAATAGAATTTTATTTTTAATATCCTTGTTTCTGGCTGAAAAGATTTGTTTAATGGTTTTAAACATCTTAAATCACCTCAGCTTTTCCACCCTTAGCTTCTATTTTTTCTTTTGCTATATCAGAGAACTTATGAGCTCTAACAATTAATTTCTTTTCTAACTCTCCATTACCAAGTACTTTTATACCAGATAATTGTTTTTTTATTATTCCCATTTCGAATAATAATTCTGGAGTTACTTCTGTACCTTCTTCAAATCTATTTAAATCTGATACATTAATAACTGCATATACCTTTTTAAACATTGCATTTGAAAATCCACGTTTTGGAAGTCTTCTGTATAGAGGTAGTTGTCCACCTTCAAATCCAACTCTTACTCCTCCACCTGATCTTGACTTTTGTCCGTTTTCTCCTCTACCACTTGTTTTTCCAGTACCGCTACTAGAACCACGACCTAATCTTTTAATATCCTTTTTAGAACCTTCGTTATATTTTAATTCATTTAACTTCATTATCCTAAAATCTCCTCTACAGATTTTCCTCTTAATTCAGCAATATGTTCAACTGACTTTTGTGATTTTAGAGCTTCTATAGTTGCTCTTGCGGTATTTAATTTTGTGTTAGATCCAAGTGATTTTGAAATTATATCTTTTACTCCAGCTAGTTCTAGAACCATACGAACTGAACCACCGGCGATGATACCAGTACCAGCTTTTGCAGGTTTAATCAAAACCTTTGCAGCACCTGCTGTTCCGATAGCATCGTGAGAAACCGTTCTGTTTTCAACTAAATCAATTTTAATTATTCTGTTAGTTGCATCTTGAACAGCTTTTTTGATTGCATCTTGAACTTCGTTTGCTTTACCAGTTCCAAGGCCAACCTTACCTTTACCATCTCCAACTGCTACTGTTGCAGCAAAACGAAGACGACGTCCACCTTTGGTAACTTTAGTAACACGATTTACAGAAATAACAGTTTCGTTATATTCTTTTTCACGTGGTTTTCTTTCTCTTTTTTCCATCGTTACCCTCCTTTTAGAATTCTAATCCATTTTCACGTGCAGCATCAGCTAATGCTTGAACGCGTCCATGATATAAGTATCCGCCTCTATCGAATACTACTTTAGTAATTTTTGCTTTCTTTGCTTTCTTTGCAATTGCAGCTCCTACAAGCTTACTTGCTTCTACGTTACCACCGTTTTTAATATTTAAATCTTTATCTAATGAAGATGCACTTACTAATGTTACACCTTTTACATCGTCAATTATTTGAACGCTAATATTTTTTAAAGATCTATATACGCACATTCTTGGTAACTCACTAGTTCCGCTAACTTTATTTCTTATTCTAGCGTGTCTAGCCATACGAGCTTCATTACGTGATGTTTTTTTTATCATTGTAATAATCTCCCTTTCCTATTATTTAGAAGCTTTCTTACCTTCTTTACGGCGAACATATTCACCTTTGTAACGAATACCTTTACCTTTATATGGTTCTGGTTTTCTAACTTCTCTTATTTCTGCAGCAAACTTTCCTACTGCTTCTTTATCAATACCTTTAACTACTATTTCAGTAGTACTAACCGCTTCGACAGTAAGTCCTTCTGGTACTGTTAATTCTACTTTATGTGAATAACCGGCATTAACTTCTAATATTTTTCCTTTTGGGTTAAATCTATAACCAACACCAATTATTTCAAGTCCTTTTTCATAACCTTCTGATACACCAATTATCATGTTTTTTATTAATGCATTAGTTGTACCATGCATTTGTTTCGTTTTTTTAATGTCACTATTTCTTGTAACCTTAACAATGTTTTCTTCAATCTTAACATCAATATTTGCATTTAATGTTAATGATAATTCACCTTTAGGCCCTTTTACAGTGACAATACCGTTTTCATTTGTAACAGTAACACCAGATGGTACTTTTAACTCTCTGTTTCCTATACGACTCATCTTTAGTCCCTCCTTGAATTACCATATGTATGCTAAAACTTCTCCACCAAGGTTTTCTTTCTTAGCTTCTTTACCAGTCATAATACCTTTTGATGTTGAAATGATAGATATTCCAAGACCATTTAATACAGTAGGAATTTCTTCTGCTTTAGCATATACACGTAAGCCTGGTTTTGAAATTCTCTTTAAACCAGAAATTACTCTTTCTTTGTTTTTTCCGTACTTTAAAGTGATAATTATATTATCTTGTACTTCAACTTTTTCTGTCTTGTAATCAGTTATATAACCTTCATCCTTTAAAATTTTAACGATTTCCATCTTAACTTTTGATGAAGGCACTACAACTTCATTGTAACGCATTTGATTAGCATTACGCATACGCGTAAGTAAATCTGCGATTGGATCTGTTACTGACATATAAATCCTCCTTCTCGTATCTTTATTCTACCAACTCGATTTTCTAACACCAGGTATTTCACCTTTATATGCTAGTTCTCTAAAGCAAATACGGCAGATACCAAATTTTTTCATTACTGAATGTGGACGACCGCATCTGTTGCAACGAGTATATTCTTGTACTTTATATTTTTTTGGTCTTTTGTTTTTTACGACCATACTTTTCTTTGCCATTTATTTCCTCCCATTTGCTTACTTTTTAAAAGGTAAATTAAAACCTTTTAATAAGTCTAATGCTTCTTCGTTAGTTTTTGCAGTTGTAACAAAAACAATGTCCATTCCACGTACTTTTACAACTTCGTCATAAACGATTTCTGGGAATATAGTTTGTTCTTTAATTCCTAGAGTATAGTTTCCTCTACCATCAAATGCTTTGTTTGATATACCTCTAAAATCACGTACACGTGGTAACACAATCTTAACTAACTTTTCAAGGAAAGTATACATAACTTCTCCACGAAGTGTAACCTTACATCCAATTGCTTGACCTTCTCTTAATTTGAAACCAGCGATTGAGTGTTTTGCTCGTGTAATAACTGGTTGTTGACCTGTTATTTTTTCTAAATCAGATACTGCTGCATCCAATAATTTACTATTAGTTGTAGCATCCCCAACTCCCATATTAACTACGATCTTTTCTAACTTTGGTACAGCCATGACAGTAGTATAATTGTATTTTTTTGTTAATTCAGGAATTATTTCCTTAGTATATTGTTCTTTTAAACTGTTCATAGTTACCTCCTTATTAATCTAAGCTAGATCCTGACTTGATAGAAATTCTAACTTTTTTACCGTCTTTGTCTTGCTTTTTTGCTATTCTGGTAGGTTTTTTAGTTTTAGGATCAATAATCATAACGTTTGATACGTGAATAGCTGCTTCCTTATCTATAATTCCACCTTGATCTTGTCCGTTTGGCTTAACATGTTTTTTAACCATATTAATACCTTCAACAAAAACCTTTTCACCTTTCTTAGCGATGATTTTTCCTTCTTTACCTTTGTCCTTACCAGCAATAACAATTACTTTATCTCCAACTTTTAAATTCATGTTTTTTCCTCCTTACAAGGCCTTATAACACTTCTTTTGCTAGCGATACAATTTTCATGAAATCTTTATCACGTAATTCGCGTGCTACTGGACCTAAAACTCTTGTTCCAACTGGTGTCTTATCTTCTTTAATAATAACGCAAGCATTATCATCAAACTTGATATAAGAACCATCATCTCTACGCATTCCAAACTTACTTCTAACGATAACCGCTTTTACGACTTTACCGCTTGATATATTACCATTTGGAGTTGCTTTTTTAACTGTTCCAACTACGATATCACCGATGTTTCCGGTTTTTCTTTTACTACCACCAAGAACTCTAATAACCATTAGTTCACGAGCACCAGAATTATCAGCAACTTTTAAACGACTTTGTTGTTGAATCATAAGTGTTTCCTCCTTCTTATTTGTAAAGTGCCTATAAAATTACGGCTTCTTCAACTATTTCTACTAAATTAAATCTCTTAGTTTTTGATAATGGTTTAGTTTCTACAACCCTAACTATATCTCCAACTTTAGCTTGGTTATTTTCATCGTGTGCTGTATATTTCTTAGAATATTTAACACGTTTACCATATTTAGGATCTTTTTTGTAAGTTTCTACTAAAATTGTTATTGTTTTATTGTTTTTTGAGCTTACAACCTTACCTAGTATTTCATGTCTTTTATTTTCCATAGTAAACCTCCCTAAGCTTCCTTACGTTCAGCTAGAATAGTTTTCATTCTAGCAACATCTTTTCTTAATTCATGTATTCTTGAAGGTTTTTCTAAATTTCCGGTAGCTTGTTGCATTCTAAGCTTGAATATTTCATCTTTAGCTTCAATTATTTTAGCATTTATTTGTTCTGTGGTAAGTTCTCTTATTTCCTTAACCTTCATTTTGTTCACCACCATTTTCTTTAGTTACAAATTTACATTTGATTGGTAACTTGTGCATAGCTAGTCTTAATGCTTCACGAGCTACTTCTTCAGTTACTCCTGAAACCTCAAACATAATTTTTCCTTCTTTTACTACTGCAACCCAGCTTTCAGGATTACCTTTACCTTTACCTTGACGAGTTTCTAAAGGTTTTTTAGTTAATGAAAGGTGTGGAAATATATTGATATATACTTTACCACCACGTTTCATGTAACGTGTCATAGCAATACGAGCGGCTTCGATTTGACGAGCAGTAATCCAAGCACCTTCCTTTGCCATTAAACCATATTCACCAAAATGTAATTCAATGTTGCCTTTTGCTTTACCTTCATGATAAATTCTGTGAGGTTTACGATATTTAGTTCTTTTTGGCATTAACATCGCGAGCACCTCCATTTTTCTTCTTTGAAGGAAGTATTTCACCTTTATAAATCCATACTTTTACACCGATCTTACCATAAGTAGTATCAGCTTCTGCTGTAGCGTAATCAATATCAGCTCTTAAAGTATGTAATGGAGTAGTTCCTTCATTATAACCTTCGCTACGAGCAATTTCAGCTCCATTTAAACGGCCTGAACATAAAGTCTTAATTCCTTTAGCTCCAGCTCTCATTGTATTTCTAATAGCTCTTTTTTGAGCCATACGATATGAACCTCTGTTTTCAATTTGACTAGCAATATTGTTAGCAACTAACTGAGCATCCAAATCTGCGTTCTTAACTTCCATAATAGAAATTTGAACTTCTTCACCAACTAATTTGTTAAGTTGTTTCTTTAATTTTTCGATTTCTTCTCCACCGTGTCCAATAACAACGCCTGGCTTAGCAGTACTAATTTTGATTTCTAATTTCTTATTAGTTCTTTCAATAGTTACGTTTGATACTGCTGCATTCTTTAACTTCTTTGCTAAGAAGTTACGGATTTTCATGTCATTTTCTAATGTTGCAGAGAAATCTTTACTTGGTGCATACCATTTAGCAGACCAATCTTTGTTTATACCAAGTCTTAAGCCTGCAGGATTAACTTTTTGACCCATTAGTTTTTCCTCCTTATATTATCTTTCTGCTACAACCACTGTAACATGACTTGTACGGTGATCGTTCTTAGCAATTCTTCCTCTTGAATCAGGTACAGATCTTTTAAGTACTGGACCATCATTTACATAAGCTTCTTTTACATATAACTTAGTTTTATCAAGATTATGATTATTTTCAGCATTAGCTACTGCTGATGTTAAAACTTTTTTAATAACGCGAGCGGCTTTGTTATTCAAGTTATTTAGAATATTCATAGCTTCACTTACGTTTTTTCCGTTTATTAACCTCATAACTAAACGAGATTTTAAAGCGGAAATACGAACTGTCTTCGCAATTGCTTTCGCTTCCATATTTTTATCTCCCTTCTAGTTATTTCTTTTCCTTATTCTCGCCGTGTCCACCACATTTACGTGTTTGTGAAAATTCACCAAGTTTATGTCCAACCATATCTTCAGTTATATAAACTGGAATAAAATCTTTACCATTGTGAACCGCAAAAGTATGACCAATAAAATCTGGGAATATTGTTGAACGGCGTGACCATGTTTTAATTACTTCTTTTTTACCTTCTTCGTTTAATTTTTGAACCTTTTTAAGTAATCTAGGGAATACATAAGGCCCTTTTTTTATACTTCTTGCCATTTACATTTCTTCCTTTCTATTATTTTTTACGGCTTACGATTAACTTAGTAGAAGCCTTTTTATTTTTACGAGTCTTCATACCAAGAGCTGGTTTACCCCAAGGTGTCATAGGTTGTTTACGTCCAATTGGAGCTCTACCTTCACCACCACCATGTGGGTGATCGTTAGGGTTCATAACAGAACCACGTACTGTTGGTCTAATACCCATATGACGAGTACGTCCCGCTTTACCTAAGTTAACTAATGAATAATCTTCATTACCAACTTCACCTATTGTAGCCATACAAGTTCCAAGAATCTTTCTTGTTTCTCCACTTTTTAATCTTACTAATACATATTTTTCTTCGCGTCCAAGAATTTGAGCACTTTGTCCAGCACTACGTGCTATTTGAGCACCCTTTCCTGGTCTTAATTCAATGTTATGAATTACAGTACCTACTGGTATATTCATAATTGGCATTGCATTACCAACTTTAACATCTACGTTTTCTCCGCTAACAATTATGTCTCCAACTTTAATTCCTTTAGGAGCTATAATATATTTCTTTTCGCCATCTTTATAATTGATTAATGCGATGTTAGCATTTCTGTTTGGATCGTACTCAATAGCTACAACCTTACCAGTGATATCAAATTTATTTCTTTTAAAATCAATTACACGGTATTTTCTTTGTGCGCCACCACCACGATGTCTAACAGTTATACGTCCTACATTGTTGTGTCCGTTTTTCTTTTTCTTCTTACCAACTAAGCTTTTTTCAGGAGTCGATTTAGTTATTTCACTATTAACCAAAACACTCATTTGCCTTCTAGAAGGTGTAGTTGGTTTCATTTTTTTAACTGGCATTTAATTCATCCTCCTTATTAGCTTAAATCTAGGGTGCTACCTTCTGCTAAAGTTATAATTGCTTTTTTATAAGCTTTAGTAGTACCAGCATAGCGTCCTACTCTTTTTTTCTTAGGTCTTACATTTATAGTATTAACATCTTTTACCTTAACACCAAATGCTTCTTCAACCGCTTGTCTTATTTGTACTTTATTTGCATCTTTTGCAACTTTAAATACTACTTTCTTACCATCAGCTTGTATACCAGCTGATTTTTCAGTAATTATTGGTGCTATTATTATATCTTTCATTATTTAAGCACCTCCTCAACGTATTTTACAGCATCTTCTGTAATAATCATTTTATCTGCATATAAAACGTCGTATGTATTAATTTCATTTGCTAAAACTAAATTAACATTAGGAATGTTTCTAGTTCCTAAAATTAAGTTTTCAGTTAATTCAGTAACAACTACTAAAACTTTTCCTTCAACTTTTAATTCCTTTAAAAGATTTAACATATCTTTTGTTTTGTTTGTTTTTGCTTCAAATTTATCAACAACCATTATAGCTTTATCATTAGCCATGTAAGTTAAAGCTGATTTTAAAGCTAAACGACGTTCTTTTCTATTCATCTTTTTAGTATAGTTTCTATCCTTTGATGGACCAAATACTATTCCACCACCAACAAAATGTGGTGCTCTGATAGACCCTTGACGAGCATTACCAGTACCTTTTTGTCTCCATGGCTTTCTTCCACCACCAGCTACTTCACTACGAGTTTTAACACTGTGTGATCCTTGTCTTTTATTAGCCATGTATAAGTTTATACTTTCATATATAACTTGATCATTTGGAGTTATACCCCAAACGCTATCATCTAATTTAATGTCTTTAATTTTTTCACCTTTTAAATTTAAAAGTGCTGTCTTTGGCATTTTGCATCCTCCTTTCATCACAAGTATTAATCATAATATTTTGTTATTTAAATTATTCTGCAGTTTCTTCTTGTGATGTTTTTGTTTCATCTGTAGCTGTTTCTTTAGTTTCTTCTGCTACTTCAGCAGCATATGATACTAATTCAACTTTTTCTTTTTTTACAGTTGACTTTTTAACAGCTGTTTTGATGATAACTAAAGACTTTTTAGGGCCTGGAACATTACCTTTAATTAAGATTACATTTTCCTCTGGTATAACAGCTACAACTTCTAAATTTTGCATTGTTACACTAACATGTCCCATGTGTCCAGGTAATTTTTTACCTTTAAATACACGCATTGGTCTCATTGTTCCTAGAGAACCAACACCTCTATGATATTGAGATCCGTGTCCCATTGGACCTCTAGATTGATGGTAACGTTTAATTACGCCTTGGTATCCTTTACCCTTCGATACACCGCTTACATCAACCATTTCGCCTTCTTCAAAAACTTCTACAGTAAGTTCTTGACCAAGGACGTATTTGCTAACATCTACTCCGCGGATCTCTTTTAAGAAGCGCTTAGGAGCGGTATTAGTTTTTTTCATATGACCTTGTTCTGCTTTGTTACTTAGTTTTTCTTTTTTAGTTTCAAAGCCTAATTGAATAGCATCATATCCGTCTGTTTCTGTTGTTTTAATTTGAGTAACAACATTAGGCTCTACTTCAACTACAGTAACTGGAATTAGCTTACCATCTTTAGCAAAAACTTGAGTCATTCCTAGTTTACGACCTAAGATTCCTTTTCTTTCCATTATTTCCTCCTGTTAATTATTTAATTTGAATATCAACACCACTTGGTAAATCTAGATGTTGTAAAGCATCTATTATATCCTTTGATGGTTCAATGATATCGATTAGTCTTTTGTGAGTACGCATCTCGAATTGTTCACGAGAATCCTTGTATTTGTGAACCGCTCTTAAAATTGTGTACTTTTGAATTTCTGTTGGTAGTGGCACAGGCCCACTTACCTTCCCATCCAAACGTTTAACTGTTTCAACAATTTTGCTAGCAGCTAAATCCAAAGAACGATGTTCATACGCCTTCAATCTAATTCTAATCTTGTTTGACATATAATTTGTCCTCCCTTCGCCTATATCTGGTATAGACTTGCTCCGAACGAATTAACCTGATTTTCCTTATGTTAAATTAACAACTTAACCTGGTGTATCAGCAACCTCGCACATCATCGCAACTACACGCAGTAACAATTATAACAGAAGAATCCTTTTATTTCAAGGGGTTTTGACAAGTTTTTCAACTTTTTTTCTTCTTATAAAATTTTATTATTTTTTGAATAATATATGTTTGTTTAGCAGTTTTTTTATATTAAAATTAAGAATGTTTATTTTTACACTTTTAAAAAGTTGGAAAGGAAAGCCCCTAGTGCAATACTAGTTGGATATAAAATAATAATTTTATAATTTTTTTATTTTTAAATATCTATAAAACACAGGCCAAATATTTCCTATATTAATTTTTATATCAATATAAAAGGTATATCTTATTATCGTTAAAATAAAGACTTATACAAAAATAGGAAAACAGTTTATAAAAATTAGAAAGATTTTAAAAATAATGTAAACAAAAAAAGATATCATCTAAGATACCTTTAATCTCTTCTTTTTCCAAATAATTGAAGAAGTCTTAAGAAAATATTAATAAAGTCTAAATATAAATCAAGTGCTCCATATACAGCTACTTTATTTAATTCATCTTCATCATTGGCATAATAATTATATATTTCCTTTAAGTTTTGCATATCATAAGCAGTAAGTCCTAAAAAGACAACAATTGATATAACAGATATTACTATACCAAAAGTACCATTACCAATAAACATATTTATTAGTGACATAATTATTACTGTAAGAAGTGCAAAGATAAGTACTTTACCAAATGATGATAAATTAGTTTTAGTTATGTAACCATAAGCTGCCATAAGTCCAAACATCAAAGCTGATGATAAAAATACCATACCAATACTATCTAACCTATACACTAAAAATATAGATGATAACGTAAGACCGCTTATACCAGCATAAACTAAAAATAATATTTTAGCTACTAATGTTGATACTTTCCTTCTAAGTGCAGAAAATGCTATTACAACCACTAACTCTAATATCAAGAATAAGCTAAAATAATTATAGACTAATTCCCTAACACCAGTGGTTACCGATGTGTAATAAGCAATTCCTCCAGATACTAATAAACCTACAAACATCCATAAGTATACTCTGGAAAAGAAGTTAGCCATTTTGTTCTCACTATTAATAATCATATATTACCTCCATTCATATTATACCATCTAATAAGAAAAAATATATCAAAAAAACAAAGATTATTAACTTCTTTGTTTTGCATTATTAAATTCTAATCTCAACTTATCTGAGACGGTAACAATAAATTCACTATTAGTAGGTTTTGCTCTATCATAATCTACACTATGCCCGAATATCTCTTCCATTAAATCAATATCCCCTCTGTTCCAGCTTACTTCTATTGCATGGCGTATAGCTCTTTCAACACGAGATACCGTAGTATCAAAACGATTTGCTATTTCAGGATATAATTCTTTAGTTATTGCTCCAACAATATCTGGTTTTTCATACATAAGAATTACTCCTTCTCGAATATATTGATATCCTTTTATATGTGATGGCACTCCTAAACCGTGTAATAATTTAGTAACCGATATTTCTAAACTATTATGATATACATTTATCTTTGAGTTTGACTCTGGCTTGTAATTAACAGCATCCATTATCTTATTTTCTAAATCTAACATATCAAATGGTTTTAATACAAAATGTTTTGGACCATATTTAGATACCCTAGCTATTGTTTCATCCGCATTAAATGATGTCCCAATGATAATAGGTTTATTTATTTCCTTTTTCTTTAGTTCTTCTAATACATAAATCCCATCTTTCTTAGGCATGATCAAATCTAGTAAAATTACATCAAATTGATCTATCTTACTTTCTATTAATTCAACAGCATCTAATCCATTATGGGCTTCTAGAACAACCTTTATCTTCTTATGTTCGCTAAAATATTCTTTCACCATATCAATTAAACTTTCATTATCATCTACTACTAAAATTCTTACCATATCTTTTTCTTCTTTATCTTTCATATTTCCTCCTTGTTAACTAATATGTATTATATTTCACTATTTTCAATAAAATTATCAAACTTTGTCGAATAAAAAAAGAATGTATTTTACTACATCCTTTAAATATATTTTTAATACTTCTATGCTGCTCTAGAAGCGTCCGCTTTGCCATTACTTTTAAAGTGATTGCCGTCTCTTAACACTTTAGAAGTGCCTTTTGATTCTCCATCAGTAAAGCCATCGTCTTGAGGATCCAATAGCTTTATTTCACTAGCTATTGCATCATTAGTCTTTTTTTCTAAAGAACTAACTAAATTAGGTTCATTTTCCTTTAATATACTACTTGGAGTAGACATATTTGGTAAATTATTTTTTACTGAAAGATATTCATCAAATATTTCATCAAGCCTTCTAGAAACTTCAAAATTATTGAATTCTGCCTTAGCATCACTTACCATAGCACTAAAATCTTTTCTTGAAATAGTGTCAGAAATTTCTCTTTTTTCGGATAGTTTTTTATTAATCCCCTTTAATGCCAAAATAGTAGAATGTATGACAAATGCACGTGTGTTTTCTAAATTAGCATTTTGCTTAATATCGGCAGATTTAATAGGATTAGGCATATCATATAATTTTATACCTGAATTAGAAAAACCATTTTCTATCATTACAAGCATCCCCTTTCTACTATTACAATTTTAGAATAACATAATATTAGCACATAAGAAAAGAAGAAAATGTCTAATTTTCTTCTACTTTACACTATTTTATACATTTTACAATGTTATTAAGCTCACTAGCACTGGTACATGATGCTCCAACAAGGTATCCGTCTATTTCATCACTTAATATATCTTTTATATTCTCACTCTTAACACTACCACCATATAAAATCTTGTAATTAGATATTTTCATATCATCTAAAACCTTTTTTATATATTTAAAGGTATCTTCTATTTCTTCTTTAGCAAGTGGGTTTGAAGATCCTATCTTATAAATAGGTTCATATGCTATTAACACAGGATAGCCATCTGACAAATCTACGCCAGATAAAGCTGTTGTTATCTGTTTCTTTAAAACACTACTAGTTTTTAACAATTCTCTATCTATCTTAGATTCTCCTATACAAATAATTGGTATGATGGAATTTCTAACACACGCTTTTACTTTTAAATTAATAATTTCATTTGTATCATACTTTCTTCTTTCGTAATGACCTAGTATAACATATTTTATTCCTCTTAGGTATAAATCATAAGGTGATATTTCTCCAGTATATGCACCCTTATCTTCGTAAAAGCAGTTTTGTGCACCTAAATCATAATCACTAAAAAATTCGAAATTTAAATAGTTAGGACAAACTATCAATTCTACATTTGAAAAATCAATTGTATTATAATCGTAAGATAAATTTATCGCTTCATCTTTTGTTAAATACATTTTTTGATTACATATTAATATTTTTTTCATCTTTACCACCTTTTTTTAATACTACTTTTACTTTATGAACAGCTTTTTTAAATATATTAGTATCCTTGTTTACTACTTTTTCATATATTTTATACACACTTTTAGCATATACTAAAGGGCTATATTTTGCAGCTGTTTTAACTCCTGCTTCAGATAATCTTTTTCTAAGATTTTTATCTTTATATAACTTAATTAATTGTTCTAAATATTCTTTTTCATTTTCAAAGAAAAGACCTTCCTTGTCATTAGT
Source organism: uncultured Bacilli bacterium (assembly GCA_947589535.1). Lineage (GTDB taxonomy): Bacteria > Bacillota_I > Bacilli_A > RF39 > UBA660 > Aphodocola. The sequence continues at coordinate 26,759 of CANQAS010000001.1, forward strand.
CATTACGTCTTCAAAGCTTTCATCTTTTATAGCTATAACTGGTTTTGCAGCACCCATCGCTTCTATAAGAGTTAACCCTTGAGTTTCAGTAGTAGATGATGTTGCAAAAACATCACATAAAGAATAATACTTTGGAACTTCTTCCCAAGGAACTCTACCAGCAAATATAACATTCTTATCTAATTTATTCTTATGAGCAAGTTCAATTAAATCCTTAATATCTGGCCCATCACCAACAATTAACAGTTTTGCTTTAGGGATGTTTTTTACTACTTTCTTAAAGGCATTAATCTGAAAGTCTATGTTTTTTTCCTTAGCGATTCTTCCGACGTAAAGAATTATAAAATCACTACGTTTAATCCCTAAATCTTTCTTAATTTGCTCTTTTTCCTTTATATTTATATTATTAGGATGAAACCTACTTGTATCTATTCCTGATGGAATAATATGAACATCTCTTTTTACTTTATATTTTTCCTTAAATAATTCCTTAGCTTTTTTAGTAGGTACAATAAGTTCATCTATTGTTTTATCACACAAAAACAAGGTCAAATATTCAACAAGTTTTTTAGAAGCACTATTAAAGTATCCTTTAGTTATATAATGAACATACTCTTCATACATAGTATGATAAGTATGAACGAGAGGTATATTAAATTGTTTTGATAATAATCTAGCAAAAGAACCAATTCCAAATTCAGTATGGGTATGAATAATATCTAAATTCCATTTTTTTATTGTTTTTATTGCTCTAATAGGATATATACTAGTTAACCTATAATCGCATATCCCTATCGGAACACCTGGAATTCTTAAAACATGATCTTCTTTTTTATACGAAAAAGACTCATTATTAACCGTTACAACATAAACCTCATGTCCCATTTTTTCCAAACCTTTTTTTAACATCAAAACACTAGTTGATACACCATTTATAAACGGTGGATAAGTATCTGTAAATAACCCTATTCTCATTTTTTATCTCTCCCTTTCTTTATTAGCAAAGTAATAAAACCAATTATCAAGCATGAAATATATGTAACAAATCTCCACATAATCATAGCACCAGATAAAACTCTTCCAAGTATTATAATTCCAAATAATTGCATGAATCCATATTCAATTCCACCTATTCCACCTGGTAGTGGCACAAAATTTCCTATAAGCATTACAAGGGTTGTAATTGTTATTGAATCTATAATAGAAATATCTATATTAAAAGATTTAAAAATAAAACATGGAATTGAATAAAGTATTATCAAGTAAATTAGGTTTAAAGTGATGCACTTTATAAAAAGTAACTTATTATTTTTAAGTTCCGACCCACTGGAATAAAAATTAGCTAGTGAACAATTTAATTTTTGTAATCTCTCATTTTTTTGTTTAAAAAAATTACATTTCATAAATTTATTAACCAATTTAGTAACTGGTTTCTTTCCAAAACTAAAGAATAATAAAAATACTAATATGATTATATTTATTAATAAACCTCCTATTATTAAAAACCTAGTATGAAAGTTTACCGCCAATATTTTTTTTACGCTTATGATAACTGATAAAATTGCTAATAATAATAAAGCTATTTGATATGATATAAAATCTTTAAGAATAGAATTTGCTGAATCTGTTATACGAATACCATCTTTTTTTAATAAATAAATTTCATACGGCTGCCCTCCCGTTTGAAATGGAGTTATACCATTGATAAATTGAACAATAATAGTTAAGCAAAAAGTCTTTGATAATTTATATTTATGTTTAACCTGTAAAAATTTATTAACTGAGATGGACTTTATAAAAATTGCTAAAAAAAACAAAATGATTGCAAGTATAATTATAAAGATATTAACTTTTTTTAATTCATGCATAACACCATTAAAATCATCTTTCAATGTAAAAAACATAACTATTGAAAGTGATGTAAACATAATTATTAAATTTACTACCTTTTTTTTCATAATAACCTCTATTTATTATCTATGAATTTTATACCAGGTAATTCTTTACCTTCAATAAATTCAAGTGATGCTCCGCCACCCGTTGATATATGGTCAAAATCGTCTTTATACCCCAAACTTATAACAGCGGCCGCAGAATCACCTCCACCTACTACAACTTTAGCATTAATATTTTTTAGAATTTCACATAGTGTTTTTGTACCATATTCAAAGTTTTTAAAATAATTTACACCAATTGGACCATTCCAAAAAACAGTATTACAATTAACTAAATACTTTTTATACAATTCCAACGTCTTTGGACCTAAGTCTAACATCATTACTCCATCTTTGATATTATTAACATCTGAATAGTAAACTTCTAAACCATCTTTATACTCTTTTGAGCCATATCCATCTAATGGTAAGATTATTTTATTTTTATATCTGGACATTAGCATTTTTGCATGTTCTACACTTTCTTCATCGTATACTGAAGCTTTAACATCTATTTTTTCTGCTACTAAAAAAGTATTTGCAATTCCTCCTCCTAAAAGAATGTAATCAGCTTTTTCTATTAACTTATCCATAACTTTAATCTTATCTTTCATTTTAGCGCCACCCATTATAGCGACATAAGGGCTTTTTGGGTTATCTAATAAATTTCCTAACATATCTAATTCTTTCGAAACTAAAAATCCAATACCAGATGGTATGTTACTTGAAATACCTACGTTTGAGGCATGAGCCCTATGGGCTGTTCCAAAAGCATCATTAATAAATATATCTCCTAAACTAGCCCAATATTTTCCTAACTCCATATCATTAGAACTTTCCTTGTTATCTGGATAATCTTCATATCTTGTGTTTTGAACTAATATTATGTCGCCAAGATTCATATTATTAATAGCATTTTCGAGAACTAATCCACGTGTTTCATTAATAAATATAACCTCTTTACCTAAAAGAAGTGATAATCTATCTGCAACTGGTTTTAAAGTATTATTTTTTTTATCTTCTTCTGATTTTATTCTTCCTAGATGAGAAAGTAAAATAATTTTCGCATTGTTATCTAATGCATATTTAATCGTAGCTAAGCTTTCTTTTATTCTGTTATCATCTAAAATAATTCCATTTTCAATAGGAACATTAAAATCACATCTAATTATTACTTTTTTACCCTCTAAATCAAAATCCGTTATTACTTTCTTCATAAGAGCCTCCATTTTAATTATAACATGTAACAATAAAAAATAGGAATTAAATTTATATTATAAAAATATTATTTAACACTAATAAAACCCTAGTATAAATCTAGGGTTTTATCCTATTAGCCAACTGGTTCATCGGAAATAGTTACTTTTTTATCTATTAGTTTTCCTTTTTCATTATAATATAATTCTAAGGTAAATTTGCAAGGATCAGTTGGGGCCTCAGCAATTGCGACTATTTTGTCATTTTTATTATGTACATAATACCAATTTGTACGATATACATTTGGATTTATTTCTTTTACCTTTCCAAATACATAATCTACATGATTTAAATTAACTAAATCATTATAATATTTTATCTTCGTACCTGGATTATTCCTTAAGTATTTATCTAAATCTGTTTTAGGAGTTGTATTTAATAATGTATCTATGATAGAGTATAAATATTCATTTTCTTTCCAATCTCCAATGTTTTTTGCCATATATAAATCTATTAACTCATCTACCATATGATATAAAAGATATGCTTTTTCTGTATTATCTTCTACTTTTTCATAATCAATTTTGTTTAAATCTGATAAAGCGTTAATCAAAGAATACGCCTTTTCATAATTATAATCAACCTTTTCTTTTAACATTTTATATAGAACATTTACTTTTGATGGTGAATATTGTAGCTCTACAAAATCATCTTCTAATATATATTGTAATAAAATATATGCACGCATGTCTGTTTCATATGTCTTATAAGGTTCATTTTTATAAACAACAGTAGTAAAATATTCAGCACCAGCTTCCTCAAGAAGTCTATTATCATTATCAAAATACTCTACCTCACAAGATGATTGTTCCTTAATATCCATATCAATCACTTCATTATAGTTTTTTATTTTTCCCTTGCAATCATAAATATTAATATTTTCACCGGTTTTAGCAGAATATGATAGCATATGCATCATTTCATGTTCTATTGCATAATCATAATGATCATTTAATATGTATATACTTGTTGTATCATCAGAATAATTACCAACGCCCCAGGGGATTATTTCGCTTGGCCTTTTATCAAATGCTTTAACCTCTAGCTTATCTATTTTATTTAGTAGTTTTTCTATTTTATTATATTTATTAAAATCTACTATAGCTTCAAACATACCTAACAGATGCTTTCTATCACTATTGGATAGTTTATTATTGTTTGTTACATGATAAGCTACTTTTTTAAATAATTCCTCATTTTTATTAATTAATTCTTTTTTTAATTGTAAATTATATTTACTAATTATCTCATCAGTTTTAATTACACTATAATCGGCCGTACCTTTTTCTTTTTCTTCATTAATGTTATTATCTTTTTTTAAAAAATCTTTATATTCTTTTAAATTTCCATATTTGATTGATTTAGAATATGTTTTTCCATTATATTCCAAAATAATTATCGAATTCGTAATGGTTATCTTATCATATTTTTCATCTAATATCTTATTACCATTTTTATCATACAATCCATATTTATTATTTGAATTTGTTACTATAATAAAATTATCTAGATTATATAAGACGTTAGAATATACCCCATCAATTATTTTACCACTTTCATTATAAACATAGTTTACTTCATGCGTAGAAGAACAATTATATAAATCTTTATCTAAATGACTTAAATATTTACATTCTTTTATTTTTCTATTTCCTTTTTCATCTAAAACATAATAAGAATTTTCACTAGAATAATCAAAATCTCCGTACAAATTTGGATATATTCCTTCCATTTCAGAACCTTGCTTTTCAAATATTTTTTTGCCGTTATTGTATACGGTAAAAACATTTTTAGAATCTTTAACTATTATGCTGTTGTTATTTCTTACTATTTGATTACAACCATCTTTTGTTTTTTTATTGCCTTTGCTATCATATAAATCCCCATATGACATAAGCCAATCTTCAGAAGCACATTTGGTATTTGGAACTAACAATAACCCTTTTCCAACTATATCATAATTATCATATTTATTATTAAATTGGGTTATGATTTTTTCATTCTCGTCTTTTAAAATAACTTTATTATTATCAGTTACAGCAACATAATTATCGTTAATTGTTGCATAAGGATATTGTTTAGAAAATTTTTTGCTCTTAACAAAATATATTTTTCTTCCTTCTCCTGCTTTCATCAATATAAAATTATCATTTAAATAATATCTTGTATCACCTTCAATATAATTTTCTATCAAATCAACATCTTTTAGTATTAATTCTAATTTTTCATTATAAACATCTTCTTTTTCCCCCACTGATGCTATAAAATAGTTATCTTGACAAATAATACTATCATAATTTTCTAATAAAATTTTACCATTTTTATCTATTAGTAAATCTTTATCATTTTTTCTTATAACAAAATGATCACTTGCGCAAGAATAATCACTAGCAGTGGCGTCTTTGATAACAACATTTAAATCTTTATCAAAAAAAACATCTTCATTCTCATTAAAGGCTGTAATTAAATTCCCATATTTATTAAAACCATAGTAATTATAGTCAGTCTTTAAATTTCCTTGTGAATCCATAAGAGCGTAATTATTATTGTCATTACTTACTACATAATATCCATTAATGTAATCACTAATTTTAACATCATTATGATCAATTGTTTCAGTTAGAATCGGATATTTATCATCTTCTTCTTTAACTAAGATTTTAACATTATCTTTTAAAATAAATTTAAACAATACAATCAAAATAATTATAATAATCAATAAAACTATTGAAATTATTAAAATATTCTTTTTAGTGAAGAATCTTTTTTTCCTGGAATCATTCAAAACTTTTTCTTCCAATTTTACAGTCTCATTTAAATTTTTATTAACTTTTTCTTTTCTTTTAAAAAACATACTACACGCTCCTACTATTTTTTATTTATCATATCTTTATTATAAAGTGTATCGTATACATTAATAATATCATAATACTACCTCTAGTTGTCAATAAAATATACTGTGGAAAACAAAAGTTTTACATAAAAAAAATAGGAAATACATTTCCTATTTCACAACTACTGTAATTCTAGCTGATTTATTATCTGCACCTTTTACAACAACATAAGTACTTCCCTTTGAAACAGCTCTTATCGTGCCATTTGAAACTGTTGCTACCCTTGTATTTTCACTACTCCAAGAAATACTTTTATTTGTAGCATTACTTGGAATGTATCCAACAATAATAGTAATGCTTTTGCCTACGGATAAACTAACACTATTTGGAGTTACCGTTAAACCTTGTAATGCTATATAATTTGAACTTACTTTAACTGTTCTTGTTTTAGATGCGTAATTTCCATAAGCATCAGTTACTGAATATTTAATAGTATAAGTACCTGCCACATTAGTATTAACTGAACCTGATACTGAAACTCTAGATGTTATATCATTTCCAAGTGCATCTCTTGCGGAGTAGCCAGGTTCTTGGTACCAATTACCAACAGATATATTTATATAGGTATTTCCACTCAAAATAATACTAGGTGGTGTTGTTATTCTTCGAGTTGTAGTTATAACTGGTTTAGTAGTTGTTTTATAACTAGCTTTAGTAGTACTTTTGGTCGTATTCTTTTTTGTGGTTGTTTTTGTTGTGGTAGTAGCTTCAATAACTTTAACTGTTCTTACATCTTCAGCGGTATTTCCAGCTTTATCAGTTACAGTATAAGTTATTTTGTATTCACCAACTTTATTAGGTTCAAGCTTATTTGATGTTTTTATCTTGGATGTTATATCACCATCAATATTATCAGTTGCTTTTGCACCTTCATCTTTGTATTCTGAACCTTTTTCTATTGTTATCTCTTTTTCTCCTATTATGGTTATAATTGGTTTTTCAGTATCTTTTACTTTTGTAGTTTTTTTCTTCGTAACAGTCTTTTCTTCTTTATACCCATCAGTTGTATAATATTTTCCGCATTTTATATAAGGTTCATATACAATGGTGTCATTCTTATATGCATAAACATATCCTTCACATACTTTAGCTGCTACTACTTTATTAGGATCTATTGCACCGCCTGCTTGAATTAGTAAATCATCTAATTTTATCTTTGTAATCTCACTTGTAAGTTCTTTATTTTTCTGAAGTAAATAAGTTGATGCCTCTTCTTTCATTCTAGTTTCTAAATATTTGAAATCATCAACAGTATATTCTGGTTTCCTGCTCTGAATAATATTTAAAATTATTAAGATTATTATAATTAAAACAACTAAGGCTAAAACTGCTAGTATAACCATACCTCTTGTAATTTTAAACTTTTTTTCTTCTTCAACATAATCTTCTGCATAATTATTATCCACAAGAGATCACCTCCTTAGATTAACGTAATACAATTATAACATGATTCTAAAAAAAACACTAGATTATATTAATCTAGTGTTTTACTTTGTAACAAAGTATTTTGCAGTTCTAACCATCTGCGCAGAATAACTCATCTCATTATCATACCAAGCAACTATTTTAACTAATTGCTTACCTTCTACTTCTATAACGTTAGTTAAAAGTCCATCAACTAATGATCCACAGTCAATTCCAATGATATCACTTGATACTATTGGATCTTCCGTGTATTTAATTGTTTCGTTTTGATTATTTTTAAATAAGCTATTTAGTTCTTCCTTTGTAACATTTTTACTTAATTCTAAAGTTAAATCAATTACTGAACCTGTAGTAACTGGAACACGCATTGCCGTTCCATCTAATTTACCTTTTAGTTCTGGTATTACAAGTCCGATTGCACTAGCAGCTCCTGTCGATGCTGGTACTATGTTCGCAGCAGCAGCACGACCTCGTCTTGCCATATGTCCTTTTTTATGCGCAACATCTAAAGTTGATTGATCATTTGTATAAGCGTGAACCGTTGTCATAAATCCTTTTTCGACACCATAATTATCACATAATAATTTCATAACTGGCGCTAAACAATTTGTAGTACAACTAGCAGCACTTATAACTTTTTCTTCGCCTGTTAAAACATCATTATTAACATTATAGACGATTGTTTTTAAATCTCCCTTAGCAGGTGCTGAGATAATTACTTTCTTGGCTCCTGCCTTTATATGACTACTCGCTGAATCTAAACTTGTAAAAAAGCCTGTACACTCAAATACAACATCAACATCTAAATCTCCCCAAGGTAGATTTTCTGGATCTTTTTCAGAATATATTCTTATTTTCTTTCCGTTAATTATTATATTTTCATCATCATTAGAAATTTCTTCAGTCTTATATCTTCTGTGAGAAGTATCATACTTAAGTAAGTATGCAAGTTGTGATGCATCTGTTAAATCATTTATTGCAACAATATCAAATGTCGGATCATCTTGCATTATTCTAAATACCAATCTACCTATTCTACCAAATCCATTTATAGCTACTTTTATCATTTTCTTCCTCCTATATTAATATTATATCATTTATATTTTTTAAAACAACTTTGTCCAATAAATTCCCTTATTATTGAATCGCTTGGAACTTCCTCGCTTGGTATACCAAGTATCATTCTAAATATATTAATTAATCTTTGGGCATTATCATAATTTTTATCTGTTTCTAATACCGAAAATAATAATGGCTCTGCATAAGTTTTTAAAACCCCTAACTCATATACTAAAGAACTATTAAATATTGCATCTGCTTGTTTTCTATAAGGTATTATTAAATCTTCCTCAAAGAGTCTTATTTGTTCCCACGTCTTAAGAGTTTCTGAAGCACTTTTACCATTTATTTTATTATTTACTACAATTTCTCTTAATAATCTATTATCAGTTTCTTTAAATAAATTATGATTATCTATATTCAAAGGTGTAATTGGTGATATATAAATCTTATACTTATTTTTATCCGGAATCATTTCGGTTAACTGTTCATTAAACGCATGAATTCCCTCTATAACAATTATTCCATTTGATAGAAGTCTAACTTTATTTTCCTCTTTAAGTTGCTGTTTACCTTCCTCGAAATTATATTTTGGTAAAATAACTTCTTTTCCTTCAAGAAGCTCTGATACTTTCTTATTAAATTGATTTGTATCAATCATATCTATCTTTTCCACCTTAGAATTTCCATCTTCATTTAATACTCTATCTTTTAAATCTAAATAAAAATCAGATATTGATATCAAAATAGGTTCATATCCTTTCCACTTTAAATAAGATGTTATCTTTTTGGAAACAGTAGTCTTTCCAGAGGCAGTAGGGCCAGTTAATAATACTAACTTTATGTCTTTATTTTTTGATATGTTATCTGCTATATTTAATAGCTGACTATTTTGAATATTTTCAGACATACGTATAACATCGCCATATTCACCAGTTGATATTAACTTGTTAAGATCTGATGAGAAGTTAATTTTAATATTTTCTAAATATTTATTCTGAACCTTTATTTCGTCTATTATTTTATCGTTTTTTTCAAATTTTAATTTTTCATCTGATTCATAGCTAATAGGAGGCAATAAAATAACTTTATTATCATCTATGTATTTTAAATTAAAATTATTTATATAACCAGTTTTACATGGTAAAACACCGTAAAAATAATCTAAAGAGTCATCCAACCTGTATAAGCTAATTGTAGAATTACTTATGTACCTTAATGATGATGCTTTGTCCTTTTGATTAGTCCTAGAAAAATAATCAATGGCTTCTACTCTTGAAACCATTAACTTATTTATAGGTAAATTAGCTTCATTTAATTCACGCATTTTTATTTTAATTTTTTCGACAGTTACTTCCGATATTAAATTATTAGTTAATAACTCACAATATATTCCTTTACTTACGAAATACATTATTTTAACATCACATTTTAATACTTCTTTTACCGCTTTTACAAATAAAAAGCATAGTCCTCTTATATACGTTCTTCGTCCTAATATATTAGTAACATCAAAAAAATCTATGGCCGAATCTTTACTTATCTTTTTTTCTAGGGATGTTAATCTATTATCTACTGTTGCAACTATTATGTCTTTTTTATAATTTTCTTCAAAGTCTTTAGAAACGTCTAACAAACTTACGCCTTGAGCATATTCATATACATTATCTTTATAAGTAATTTTTATATTAGCCATAACATCACCCTTTTATTCTAATAATATTCTATCAGAAAGTAAGAAAAAAGTCACATTTTTTTACTAATAAATAAAAATATGGATCACATAATATTATTAGGTGATAAAAATGAATTTGATTCCAAGTGTCGTAGAAAAAACTCATAATGGAGAAAGAGTATATGATATATACTCAAGATTACTCAAAGATAGAATTATATTTATAAGTGGTGAGATTGATGATGATTTAGCTAATTCAGTTATAGGGCAACTTCTTTTTTTAGACTCAAAATCAAATGATGACATTTGTTTATATATTAACAGTCCTGGTGGAAGCATAACTGCTGGTATGGCGATATATGATACAATGAATTTTATTAAAAGTGATGTTTCAACAATATGCGTTGGTATGGCTGCCTCTATGGCATCTTTATTACTTACTAGTGGTGCTAAAGGCAAGAGATATATATTACCTAATAGTGAGGTTATGATTCATCAACCGTTAGGAGGAGTAAATGGACAAGCAACAGAAATAAAGATAGTGGCTGATAGAATTCTTTATTTAAGAAATAAACTAAATTTAATACTTGCAGATAAAACAGGAAAAGATATAAGTATAATAGAAAAAGATACAGAAAGAGACCATTATTTAAGTGCTAAAGAAGCCTTAGATTATGGGCTTGTAGATAAAATATTATAAAAAATTAATCAATTTTTGTTTTATCACGGTTTAATGTAAAGTTTCCGTTTTGCTTAAAATTACAAAATTAAATATATTGGACAATTTAATTTATTTATAATAAGACACCATATAATAGATTTTGCTATTACATGGTGTCTTATATTTGTATAAAATTTATCTAATTGGTATTAAATACATCTTCGATTGCATCAATATTTGTTTTTCTAATCCCATTTTTAAAAATTAAATCATAAATTTCTTTTTTTGAAAGATATGAAACTTTTTCTACTTCATCATCTTCTAATTTTATCATACTTAAATCAATATCTTTATGGATAATATAAACATCTTTAAAAGCATTTTCGTATTTGTAGGTCTTGAATAATTCAATATCTTTTATTGCAACGTCTATTCTCATTTCTTCGATCATTTCCTCGTGAATAGCTTCTATACTAAATTGTCCACTTTTAACATGACCTCCAGGTAAAGCCCAAAAGCCTTTTTTTCTTTGGAAAGTTTTTTGAACCAGGTAGTTTCCTTTCGAATCTTCTATAAATGCAATACAACTATTGTATATCTTCCTTTTGGAGGAATCGCTTTTTTTCATTTTTTTCTAAATATTTTTTCACCAGTTAATTTTTTATTTTCATCATATAAATCTGTATATTCTCCCATTTGTTTAAGCTCCTTATATATTTTGTTAACTTTGTGATATATTTATGATTTTTAATATTTTTTTATTTATGCTTATCATTTTACTCATTTTCATCAAAAAACAAGGATTAATGTAAATTAAACCTTTTTATTATGAAATTATATTATATACTACGTTTTATTATTTTGATAATATTCTATTTTTTCTTTTTTACTATAAAAGTTTTAGTACAATCAAATATAAATAAAATTATAAATATTATAGTTACCCATATAGGTATTTTCTTAATAAACCCCTCTAATAATGGATTAATAATATATATAAACAAGATGCTAATTGCTCCCCAAACAAGTGTCATTTCTAAAGATATATAATGTCCTATATGAAACTTTTGTGAAGAATAGTCCCAGAAAACTTCTCCAAATATTTTTTCTATTAAAACTCCACCTAATGCCTCTAGTGTTGATAAAACAATTGCTACTACAAAAAACATAATAATAGTTTCCCAAAATCTATGCATGTGTAAGTTTTTAAATAAATACTCGGATACAAATAAAATAGTTACTGCACCTATTCCATAAACTGGTGTCCACCAACCATATAAAAAGCCACTTTTAAAACCATTTTTAGTTATTAATGCAGTAACTGTTTCTAATAAATGCCCAAGAATGGAGTATATAAAAAAACAATTTAAATAATACATAATATCACCAGTATTAGTATGTATTATTAAATTATTTTTATGTAAAATTTATTATTTTATTATAGACCAAACAGTTCCTTCTCTTGTATCCTTAAGTTCAACGCCTTTATTCAACAAATCATTTCTTATTTGATCGGCCTCATCAAAATTTCTTTTCTTTTTAGCATCTGCTCTAAGTTTTATTTGTTGTTCAATATATTTAACTAGTTCAGCATCTACAGTTGTTTTTTCTTCTTTTAATAAATCAAGCGATAATACTTTATCAAAAGAACCTATTAATGCAATCTTTGTTGCATCATTTAATTTTTCACTTTTTAATACATCATATAAAACCGTTAAACCACTTGAAGTATTCATATCATCATTTATACATTCCTTAAATTTATTATTATATAAGTCATATAATTCTTTAGAAACTTCACCAGTATTATTTAACTGTATTACTCTTTGCTTTAACTTCTTATAAGTCTGTTCTGCATTGTCTAAATTTTCAAATGTGAATATCAATTGTTTGCGGTAATGAGATTGTAAACACATTAATCTATAAGATAATGGATTATAACCTTTTTTTTCTAATAATGAAACAGTTAAAAAGTCTCCATTACTTTTACTCATCTTTCCATTTTTATCATTTAAATGTTCACAATGCACCCAGTAATTACACCACTTATGCCCCAAATATGCTTCACTTTGTGCAATCTCATTAGTATGATGAGGAAAAATATTATCAACCCCACCGCAGTGTATATCAAGGTATTCTCCGCAGTGCTTCATACTTATACAAGAACACTCTATATGCCACCCTGGATATCCAAGTCCCCAAGGAGAATCCCATTTTAATTCTTGATCTTCAAATTTTGATTTAGTAAACCATAGAACAAAATCTGCTTGATTACGTTTGCTATCATCATATTCAACACCGTCTCTAACTCCTACAACCATATCATCTTCTTTATGATTAGTTAAAATATAATAATCATCTAGCTTAGAAGTATCAAAATAAACATTACCACCAGATATATATGCAAAATTTTTTTTAAGCAAATCTTTTATTAAGTTAATGTATTCAGGTATTAAATTAGTAGCAGGTTCAATTGTTTCTGGTCTTTTAATATTTAATTTTTTAAAATCTTCTAAAAATGCATCAGTATAAAATTTAGCAATATCTAAAACAGTCTTTTTTTGCTTTTTAGCACTACTAACCATCTTGTCTTCCCCAGAATCTGAATCACTACTTAAATGTCCTACGTCAGTAATATTCATTACTCTGTTTACCTTATACCCATTATAAATAAGAGTTTTTTCTAGTATATCTTCCATTATATAACTTCTTAAATTTCCTATGTGAGCATAGTGATATACCGTTGGTCCACAAGTATACATATTAACCTTATTTTCATCGTTTGGAATAAATTCTTCTATTTTTTTTGTTAACGTATTATATATTTTCATTTTTGTAACCTACCTTCTTTTATTTTCACTTTATAATTTGGTAGAAGCAACATCGTTTTAAATTATTAATCACTAACATCACGCTCTTTCAATATAAATATATTATACAACAAAAGAAAAAAGAAGCAAAGGGTTATATTACGATGCTTCTTTCTTTATAAGATATAGTTATATTGTTGTCACCTTTTAAAATATCATCTAATATTATATTATCCATATCTTTTTGTATAAATGAATTTATCTCTTTTATATTGTCCTTATTTTTAAATTTATTATATATAAACTTATAATAACTTTCATCTACGTTAATCTTAATTTTTCCATAACTGGTTATTATATCATTAATTTTTAAGTTAATAATCTTTTTCTTTGTTTCATAATCATAAGGTTTTATTTTGACACCTACCAACACTCTTTTTTCCAATTCATTTTCTTCAATATTTTCATCTTTTTTAAAACCAACACTAATATTTTCTGATAAGTTTTGGGTGAATATAAGAATTGCGTTGGTAAAGTCTATTTTATTACCACTTCCATCTTCTATATAACCGTTTTCCAAAATTCTGTTAAATACATATTGAACTTCATAACAAGCCATGTCATAGTTTTCTATTAATATACCAACTGATGGATTCGTTCTAACTTTCTCAAAAACATTATTTTTATTATCATATCCTGTGTACCCTGCGGTAGTTCCTATTAATTTACTTACTGTATAATATTCTTTGTATTCTGATAAGTCTATTTTAATTATATCTTTTTTAGACATTATCTCACTTAATAAGGACTCAGCTATATAAGTTTTACCAGTACCAGTTTTACCTGAAATTAATATAGAATATACTTTTTTTATAGAAGAAATGTCTTTTTTTATTAACGACTTAATTATTAAATCTATATTTTTTTCTTGATTTATTATTTTATTATTCAAGTTAGACTTAAGTTTCATATAAAACTTATCTTTTGATAAAGAAATCAGTTTAATATTCCCCTTATTTTTTATAACTTGAATAATATCTTTTTTATTAACTTCTTTTCTATCATCTTTTATTTTCTTTATATCATTTAATAAATGATATTCATCACTTTTTAAATCACTTGCTTTCTTAAAATCACCTTTCGATATTGCTTCTAGCTTTTGTTTCTTTATAACAGCAATTCTATCTTGTAAGCTTTTTTTCTTTTTTTCAGAAGCCGATGGTAAAAAAGAGGTCTTAACACACACTTCATCTAAAATATCAATTGATCTATCTGGTTCAAATCTATTACTAAGATATTTATCTGATAGATAAACAATATCTTTTATTAATTCATCAGAAATTTTAATATTATGATACTTTTCATATAAAGGTTTTATTCCACTTAAAATTTTAATTACCGAATTGCTATCAGGTTCTTCTACAATAACTTTTTGAAATCTTCTAGCTAGTGCAGCATCTGGTTCTATATATTTTTTATATTCATCTAAAGTTGTTGCACCTATTATTTTTATCGAACCCCTTGCTAATGTAGGTTTAAGTATGTTAGATGCATCTATTGCTCCTTCTGCACCTCCTGCTCCCACTATGGTATGAATTTCATCTACAAATAAAATTATATCAGGATTTTCTTCTAATTCTTTTATTACACTTTTCATTTTTTCTTCGAACTCTCCACGGTACTTAGTCCCAGATACTAAAGAAAATATGTCTAAAGATATTATTTTCTTATTTTTTAAATGAAATGGACATTTATCACTTTCAAGAAGAGATGCTATTCCTTCTATTATAGCCGTTTTTCCAACTCCTGCCGGTCCAACTAATATAGGATTGTTTTTTTTCCGTCTTAAAAGAATTTCGATTGTACTATTAATTTCTTTTTCCCTTCCAATTACAGGATCAATCTTTTTATCTATTGCAAGTTTGTTTAGATTAGTTCCTAGTTCATCTATTAGTAATTTTTTCATTCTCTTTTTATTTCCTTTTTTTCTTCTTAAATCAAAATATAATTTATCTATGTTTATATTCATACTTTTTAAAACACTATATGCAACACCATTTTCTTCATCTAGAATTAATATAACTATGAGTTCTGGACTAACTATTTTATTATTTTGCTCTCTAGCTTCAATTACTGAATTTTCCAGTATTCGTTTTAAAAAAGGCGTATATAAAATAAAATCATTCTTTTTACTTCCTATACCAATTAAACTTACTAACTTTTCTCTAAATTTATCATAAGTAATTTTATTTTTTTTAAATATATCTATTAATCTGCTATCTTTAAGCATTGATAAAAATAAATGCTCACTTCCAACGTATGGGTGCTTTAGCTCATCTCTTTGTATTTCTGCCTGTTTTAGTATACGTTTTACCTCTTCGCTAAAATTAACAAACATAAAAATCCCCTTTCTATACATTCTATGTTCGTTATGGGTAGTTTATTTGATTTTTATACATTAAAAAAGAAGCATTTCTGCCTCTTTCTTAAACTAATACAAATACTATAATTGCTGATACAATTACCAAAACAAATAATGATAATAAAACTTTCCAAATGTATTTAAACCATTTACCATAAGGAATGTTTAAATAATATAAACCTATTATTAATCCTACTGATGTAGGTGCAATAATCATCATTAAATAGTAAATACTTTGTGCTATTAGAGCAATAACACCATGAAGATTTGTATCACTTACTATACTAGTAAATATTGAAGCTACAGATGATACGAAGTAGTAAAAATCTGCAGTTAACACACTACCTACGATTGTTGATAAAGTGATCGTAGCAATATTAAATCCTTTTGTTAAAGTTGCAATCCAATTACATATTGTAATATTTATTCCTGTAGTAACAGATATTACAAGAACAATGCTAATTAACATAGCTGTAATTGCTACTGGAAGTACCTTCTTTATACCATTAGTAGTAGATGATATGAATTCATCTAATTTAACTTTTTTACATATTGCTATTACCGCGGTAATTATGAATAAGAAAATAGCCATATCAGTCATTGACCAAGATCCTATAGCACTAATTACTCCAGTTGTTGAACCAGTTGTACTATCAGTTATCATTGGAGAACCAATCACATTATTAAATATTTCATAGTTTCCTATTTTTAAGTTTGATAACCAAGTATTAAGATCTGAAAATACAGTAAATTTAGTAAATAATGATTCCCAAGGAATAATTGTACATAATGTAAATAGTACGAATAAAACTAAGCTAGTTGCAAATAAGACGTTTTCTCTTCTGCTACTATTAACAGAAATATTACCATCTTTATCAGCTTTTTCAGTTAAAACGGTTATAAATTCTGCAATCGATAATATTGTAGGTATTAAAGTCCAACAGAAAATAATATTTAAAATTCCGGCTTTTACTTTACCAGCATAAAATTTATTAATACCAATAGTTCCTAATAATATAGTTAGAACTGCATAAATAATTTTATTAACTTTTCTTTCTTTTGATGACTGCTTTTTAACGGTTTTAACCGTTGTGCTTTTAGTAGTTTCCTTAATTATATTCTTATCCGAAGCTTTTTTTACAGTCTTCTTTTTCTTATTCGAATAATTAACTTTTTTTGGTGCAGTAAAGAAAATTAAGATTGCTAATGATAATACTAACACTATTAGTTTAACTAATAATAAAGTATTTACTTTTAAATTGAACATGGTAAATAAAGTATTATCATAAATACCATTCATAGCTCCAACAAATGTAGCTATTATAGTTGATGATAAAATAACTTTTTTATCAATTTCTAATGTCTTCATAACTTGATAAATAAATGGCATAAACATAATTAATATCATTGCATCTTTTACCAAGCAAGCTAAAATTCCAAATACTATTATAGTAATAGTAACTAATAAGCCTTCTTTATTCTTAAAAATAGCAGCTGTATTATTAACAAATTTGTTATATACATCTAATTTGTTCATTATTGCGTAAAAACAAGCAACAGCTATTAAGAATACCGCAATACCATTAAAATATGATATTGAAATGCTTAAATTAGATAATAAACCGGCAATACCAACACCACTTACCGTATCAGTAACTACATTACCATTATAATCTAAGTATGATGCGGGTATAAATAAGGTCAAAAGCCAAGTTACAATAACTGTTATTGCAAGCACTTTGAATAAATTATACTTTTTCATATATCCTCCCATAATTATATTATTTGATTTGTGAGACAAAATTATGACAATTAGCACCATATGTATAATTCTGCCCTACATATAAATTATACCATATTTTACCATTATATAATAAAAAAAAACTAAAAAGTCTTTTTTATAATGTAGCAATATAACTTTCTATTGTACTTATAAATTCTTCCTTAGTTTTTATTTCGTATAATTTTTTCTTTATACTAACACTATTTGGTAGTCCTTTTAAATACCATGCTCCATGGGTTCTCATTTCTAACACTGCTACCTTTTCGGGTTTTATTTCAAGTAAATACTCAAAGTGCTTTAAACATGTTTTTAATTTTTCTACTGGCGTTTGATCAGGTATTATAATACCTTTTTCTAAATAAGTAACAATTTGTTTTATTAGGTATGGGTTACCAAGTGTACCTCTACCAATCATAACCGCATCACAACCCGTTTCATCAAACATTCTTTTAGCGTCATATATTGTTAATATATCTCCATTACCAATTACAGGAATACTTATATTTTCTTTAATTTCTCTTATAATGCTCCAATCTGCTTTGCCTGCGTACCCTTGGCTGCGTGTTCTAGGATGGATAGCTATAGCATCAGCTCCTGCTCTTTCGCAAACTTTAGCTACTTCTACAGCATTAATAGAATTATTATCCCAACCACTTCTAATTTTAACAGTAACAGGAACATTAACCACTTCCTTAACAGCACTTACTATGTCATAAATTTTATCTAAATCCTTTAGAAGTGCTGACCCTGCTTGTGATTTAACAGCAACTTTTGGAACAGGGCATCCCATATTTATATCTATAATATCGGGGTGCATTGTTTCCTCTATTATCTTAGCGGCCTTGACAAAACTATCTTTATCACTACCAAATATTTGCTGGGTAATAGGTCTTTCTTTTTCTGTCATATAAAGCATCTCTTTAGTTTTTTCATTATCATAAACAAGTGCTTTATCACTAACCATTTCGGCATATAATAATCCACATCCCATTTCTTTTACTATTCTTCTAAAAGCACTATTACAAACTCCTGCCATCGGCGCTAAACAAACGTTGTTTTTAATTTCTACATTTCCTATCTTAAACATGCCAATCACTTCCAAACTAAATTAATTATATAATAAAAAGAAACATTTTTATAGTTTCTTTTTTAATTTCCAATACGTTTAGTTTTAATCTTTGAATAACCTTTAGAATCTTTTTTACAATTTAAATCAGTGAATTTTGAATAAGATTTACTATTTTTCTTTTCTTGTTCGTTCGCATATTTAATAATATTTTCTATCTTAGTATTTTGTTGCTTTTTAATACTACTACTTTTCATTATACTAATTTTCCTTTCATGTAATTGATATTGTAACATATTAATAAAATAAATCAACTAAAATACTTAAATATTATTAATTATTTTTATTGTTTAGAAATCAAATACTCTCCAACCATATTTTTTATCATTTCAAAATATACTAACATCGCTTCTAAATAATCATCTTCGCTTAAATTAGCATTGAATAAGTCTTTTATTTCTCTGTTCTGTAAATAGTGTAACTCTATTCCATCTTGATTTGCTAATTCAACAATACTATTACCTAAATTCATCAAAGAGTCGTATAATTCTTTTCTCTTACCATTCGTATCTAATTTTTTAACTTCGTTCATGTAGTTTTCAAATGCTTGATTTATCTCTTCCATTATATATCTCCTATCTTTTAATCGAGCTATCTGAAGATAATTTATTTTTTCTCATTTTTTCCTTAGCTTTTTCCAGAAATGATTTTTCTTTATATTCTTGCTTTGCTTGCTCTTTTTCTAACTCTAATCTATTTTCTAAATCTTTTAATTTTTGTAATTCATTTTCATGCATTCTTAACGAAGCTTCCGCCTTTTCTAGTTGTTCTTGAGCTGCAACTAAATCTTCTTTTGAATGACCAACTATTATATCCCTTGTTTTTTCATCATGAATATATTCTTGATGCTCTGGAATTATTTTCCTATCGACAGGCCCATCTCCAGGAGCTCTATTTGTACTTACTTCAACAACTTTTTCTTCAACATATTTAGTTTTATAAGCCTCTGCCTCTTTAGTATCATGTATAAATTTTAGATGACTTTGGTTTTTTCTTAAATTTTCTACTTCATCAATTAATCTTTTAACAATTTCTTCTTTATTTTTAATTTGTTGGCGTAAATCATCTATTTTTCCCTGTTTATTAATCTCTTGTTCTATCTTTTCTACTTCTTTTTTCTTTGGATCAAATGATTTATCATTTATTTTTTCTTCGCATTTCTGAACTTCTTTTTTGTACCTTTCTTCAAGTGCAGGTAAAGTTTTGGCAAATGAATCAAAATATTTTGATGTATAATTCAAACTTTCAATAATATGTTTTAGTTCTTGGCAATTATATAAATTAAATTTTGCATTTTGTAATTCAACATATTCCTTTCTAGCTGAAGATAATTTGTTCCTATCTTTTTGACTTTCAGTTTTACGCATTAAATCATCTATTTTTCCTATTTCGGGAACAATCCATGGATGAAAATTATCCGTGCCTTTTATCATTTCCATTTGATTTATTTTATTACTATTTTGGGCATTTACTTTTTTAGCATTTTTTTCCAAATAAAATGAAGAGAAAGTATGATGCGCCTGATTTATAATTTCACTTTCATGTCCTTTTCTAATACCAAAATCAGATAAAAGAGAGTCAACATATGTGTAGTAATTTGAATCTCCAGGTTTACCTTTTAAAATATATTTTCCTTTTTCTATTTCGTTACCATATTCATCATATGATGGTAATTCACCAGAAATTCTATAATGACATTTATAATTTTCTCCATATTTTTCAAGTATCCTAATAACTTCTGTTAATTGAGCTTTAGCATCAGAAAAAACTTTTTTTCTAATTCTATCTAAATCAAAGTTTCTACTTTCTGATAAATTATTTACTAAATTATTTATTTTATTAGAAAAATTTTCATATTCAGACAGAAGATTATTAGCATAATCAATAAGATGTTCTGCCTTTTTCATTTCTTCATCCATTTTACTATAATTTTGTAAATCCCTATCAGACATAGATGATGTTTTTATTTTACTAACTCGCTTTTGTATTATAAATTTAATCAATGCTAGTTGATTATCTGTTGTGTAATATAAACTATTATCATATACATCAGCTGATTTTACTGATGAAATCTTTATTTTCATATTACGTCACCTGCACTTTCCTATGTTAATAATAACATAACACCCCCCCCCGGATGTCAAGCGAATCAAACTGTGGAAAAGAAAAAATGTAAACCATAAAAAAAGATAGAAACTTCTATCTTCTTGCTCTTATAAATTTTAAAATTTTCATACCTAAATTAAATAATGCGTAATAAAACTTATTTATAACTAAATCGTATTCTCCAACTAATTCTAATACGTTGGGATTAAATTTTGACTTAAACGTTGATAAATGATCTTCTAAAGAACCATCTACCCCACCTAAATCACAATAATCACAACCTCTTTCTAAGCAATAACATAATCTATAAAACATAAGACCATTAGTTATTTTTAAAGATGGTAATATTTTTGTATTAGTACCAGCATATAGGAATGATGCAGTTTTAATTCCACTTTCGCACGAAGGCATCATAACGATTGTCGCTCCAGCAAGTGGTTTTGGACCAAATTCCTTTTTTATATTTTCAGCTTCCATTATTTGTTTTTTGCAAAATTCTTTTTTATTTTCATGTTCTTTCATATCTTTCTTTAAAAACGAAATATATTTATCTATGTCCACTCTCGCAAAAAACAAAACAGCATTGTCCGGAAAACATTCCATTACTTTTTTAAAATAATTTTCACTTCGAAGTGCAATGTGTTGCCTTTCTTCCGTACAACGAAGAACACTTACTAAATCTCTAACGTCCTTTGGATCAGTTGAAAAGCTAAATTCCACACCACGTTCTTCTTGATAAGAACCAATATAATTTCTAGTATTTTTAGGAAAACTTCTTCTTAATTCTTCTTTATCCAAAGCATTTCCATTAATATCCTTTAATGAAATAACCATGGTGTATCTTGGCTGTATATATGCGTTAACTTCCTTTTTAAATCCCCCATGAATAAAACCTAAACTCTTTAAATTAGATGTTATTTCTTCAGCTCCCTTAGTGAAACTTTTTCTTATTTCAATACCCTTATTTTTCTTAATGTTTTGAATATTATCCTCATTAAAGCATATAAATGGATCTATTTTAATGTCTATTGCACCATTTTTTTTAGCATATTTTTTTAATTCTAATATAAACATTTCAAGTAAATTCTTATTCATATAATCAATTACAAAACCTCTTGGAATATAAAATAATTTTTTACCTAAGAACAAGTTCCTTTTTAATATCATTGCGGCGCATACTATCTTATCTTTATCATACATACCAACTAAATCATGTTCCCAAGCAGTTTTAACATCTGCCCAACTTGACGTTTGCATAAAAGATGTTGACGGAAAATTTTTTACAAATGAATCATATTCTGCTTTATTAATACCAGATTTGAATTCATATCTCATATTATCACCTTATTATTCTATTATTAAATCTGCTTCATCCCCATTTTTGATTAAAAAAGCATTCGCATCATCAGTGTCTAAATGTACTTCATAAGCAAAAGAATCATTAATTCTAACATAAACATTTTCTAATGTTCCTGGCTTTTCACCATCTACTTTTAGGGTAACAAATTCTTTATCAATTATACCTAATTTTTTTGCATCTTCTGTATTAATATGTAAGTGTCTTGAAGCTATTATTGCAGCATTTTTAGTTATTTTCCCTTGCGGCCCAATAACTGTTATTTCAGCCGCACCTTCTAAATCTCCAGAATTTCTAACTGGAGGTTTAATTCCTAATGTAAAAGAATCGGTTTTTGATATTTCAACTTGGGTCTTATCTCTTTCAGGTCCTAAAATCCTTACTCTTTCAATTTGTCCTTTTGGACCTTTTATCGTTACTTGTTCATTGCAAGCATATTGTCCAGGCTGTGATAAATCAACTTTTTTTGTTAATTCTACTCCTTCACCAAATAGAATCCTTAAGTCTTCTTTTGTTACATGAACGTGTCTTGCTGATACTCCAATACCCACTTTCATATATATCATCTCCTTACTTCATCATTATAACACGTATAAATTAATTCGTTAAGTCATATATTTAAATGAATTAAAAAAAAAGGAGAATTAAAATGAATACAAATTATTACCCAAATCCTACATATCCGAATTTAGGTACAAACCCTATACAATTAACTCAATCTGGAGGTGTTGCAACAAGCCCTAGCCAAAATACTAATAACATTAGCAATAATAATTTAGCTAATATCCAGGCAGCTAATAATATGTTAGCATTAGAGCAATCATACATAGAAAACATATTAAGGCTAAATAGAGGTAAACTAGCAACCTTTTACATGTCTTTTCCTGATTCAGTAGACTGGCGTGATAAAACATTTACCGGAATAATTGAAGCGGCAGGAAGAGATCATATAATAATTAGTGAGCCCAAAACTGGTAAATGGTACTTACTAGAAATGATCTATCTGAACTACGTTGAATTTGATGAAAAAATAAATTACAGTCCAGAATATTATCCAAATTAATTGTCTTGTAAATATCTATTTCTTTTGCTATAATTTACTTAAGAATAGAGGTAGATATTATGGTAATAATTATAGTTATATTAGTAATAGGAATAATAATAGTACTTTATAACATATATTATGATAAATTAAATTTTGTTATTTCAAAGCTAGATAATATAGAAGAAAAACTAAAAAGTACTTTGCTAAAAAGAAAAGAACTTATTAAAGATGCAGAAAAACTTATTAAAGAAAAGCTTAAAACGGAAAAAGTCATATTTGATGGTTTAGAAAATCTAAAGGACAATGCAAATATGATGGAATTAGATAGAAAACTACTAATATACATAGGTGAATTTCATCTTATAAAAGAAAAATATGCAAAACTTAATAAAGATGAAAACTTTCAAAAAATCGCCTTTGCGATTGCAGAAACAGAAGATTTACTTAATGCGTATAAAGAATATTACAATGATAATGCTAGTAAGTATAATAAGATAATTAAAACATTTCCTTTGATTATAACTACTATTTTAAAAAGAAGAAAAGAAAAATTATTCTTTGATAATAAATCAATTAATGATATAGATTATTCTGATTTTAGATATTAAAAAGAGATTACCAATTAATCTCTTTTTTATTAATCTTTTTTAAATATTCATTTGATTTTGAAAAAGGCTTACTTCCAAAAAAACCATTATATGCGGAAAGTGGCGATGGATGAGCTGACTCTATTACATAGTGATTAGGGTTAGTTATCATTCTTTTTTTATCTCTAGCTTGTCTTCCCCAAAGTATAAATACTACATTATCTAATTTATCATTTATCTGTTTTATAACAAAGTCAGTAAATATCTCCCAGCCAATATCTTTATGAGAATTAGCCTTATCCTTTTCTACCGTTAAAACCGTATTTAGTAAAAATACACCTTGTTTAGCCCAATCTGACAAATCAGTATCACACCTATCTATACCTAAGTCATCATGCAATTCTTTAAATATGTTTCTAAGTGAAGGTGGAGTTCTAACACCTCTTCTTACCGAAAAAGATAATCCCATTGCTTCTTTTTCACCATGGTAAGGATCTTGTCCTAATATAACAACTTTAATGTTATTAAAATCAGTTAGTTTGAATGCATTAAATAAATCCTGAGCTGGCGGATATATGGTTTTTGAAAGTCTCTCGTTTTTAACAAACTCTTTTACATACTTAAAATAACTTTTTTGCATTTCATCTTGCAAAATTTCATCCCAACTATTATGAAACATAAAATCACCTCAGCTTTATTTTTTTCTAGCTATATGAGTTATTGTTGGATAATGATCACTTGGTGCAATACCATTATACTTATTTGTATCAAATTCAGCATTAACTATATCAAAATCAGAATCTGGTACAAAAATATGATCAATTGGCTCTTTCATATTAAATTTTCTAAATGAACTTCCAAGATCTTTTGGTACGGTATCAACTAATTTATTTTCTTTTTCAAATTTCTTTAAGTCACCAGTTAAATGCATATTAAAATCACCCATTATTATAATGTCTTCATCTGAATTTTTCTCTTTTTTAATAATATTAGTTAATACCTCTAATTGATGCTTTCTATTACTAGCAAATAAATTATCTAAGTGTGTGTTAATAATTAAATATTTATGATCTTCATATATGACATGCGCTATAGTACATATTCTTGGAAATAAATCTAGCAAAAATTTACTTCCTTTTTTATAAATATCATTTGACAAAGCATATGTTTGAGTTTCAAGTAATTCAAATACTGATTTTTTTAATAAAATACTATTATATTCATCCGATATACTAGCGCTTCCTCTAGATTCTCCAACAAATATATATTCACTCAATTCCTTTTCAAGATACTTTTTTGCTCTTGGGGTTAACTCTTGAGTTCCTATTACATCCAATCCTCTTTTTCTAATTAGTTCTGATGCGGAGTCTGCCCTTTTTATCCAATTTTTAGAAGGTGCTGGAGAATAAGAATTTTTCATATTAAGAGTTGCAATTATCATTTAAAAACCTCCCATCATTTATATGATAGCATTTATATTATATTTAATCAAATAAAAAGCTACTTATGGTAGCTTTCATTATTCATTATCTTAAATGATCTATATATTTGTTCAAGTAATATTATTCTAAATAATTGATGTGGAAAAGTTAAATCTGAAAATGAAAAAGAATAATTAGATCTACTAAGTACATCTTCTGATAGACCGTTAGATCCGCCTATCACAAAAACTATGTTTTTAGACATATTTTTATTAATAAAATCAGATAGTTCTACTGAATTTATTTTTTTACCTAAAATATCTAGAGTAACAACAAAATCATTTTCTTTAATCTTAGATAATATATTTTTCCCTTCTTCTAATTTAGTTTTAATAACATCATAATTATAATCTGGTAATTCTATTATTTCTAATTTAATATACTTTCCAAGTCTTTTTTGATACTCTTTTATAGCATCTATAAAATACTTTTCCTTTATCTTTCCAACACAAATTATTTTTATCATACTTCCATCAAATCCGTTCTTTGTTTTTGCTTTGCAATTAATATGTTTTTAACTGATTTATTCTTTGATGCTAATGCACTTTTTATTGACTCTAAAGCTTTATCATAAGTATTATTATCATCGCTTAAATGCGCCAATATTATGGTATTTGTATCATCCCCGACAAATCCAGATAAATAGTAAGATGAATCAACGTTTGATAAATGTCCTTTATCACCAACAATTCTTTGCTTTATATGAAATGGATATCTTCCATTCATTAACATTTCAACATCATGATTACTTTCAAAGATATACATATTTTTATTTGTTAAAACATCATAGTATCTTTTGTTTATATATCCAGTATCAGTAATGTATACTAATGATCTTTGATTATTTTCTAAAACAAATCCAACTGATCCATCAGCATCATGAGAAGTTTTTATAACCTTAACATTAATATCATCAATATTAAAAACTGCTGTTTCATAAATCTCGTAATCAAAATCATCAATATACTCATGAAGCAAATTTAATATTACTTTATTAACATATAATTTTGGATGATATTTTTTTAAGAAAACTTTTAAACCCTGTATATGATCCACGTGGGTGTGTGTTATTAGTATCGCTTTTATTTCATTTGGATCCGTATCTAATTCTCTTAATTTTTCTTCTACATAAGATTTTGTAACACCAAGATCTATTAAAATCTTGGTGTTATCTGTTTTTACTAATACACTATTTCCTTTACTACCACTTGATAAGACTGAGACTTGCATTATTTATATAAAGTCATCGGATCCATAGGAATACCATCTCTATATGGCATACCATTTCTATATAAACCAAAATGTAAGTGCGTACCAGTTGCAAAACCAGTGTGACCCATGGTTCCTATTTGTTGACCTTTTTGAACCGTTTGTCCAACTTGTACAAGTCTTGAACTCATATGAGCATAAAGTGTGTAATAACCATTATCATGTTTAATAGTAACATGATTACCCAAACTTCCTTTATTTTGAGATGTTACAACGACTCCAGGGCCTGCTGCATAAATTGGAGAACCTTCACCACTACCAGCTATATCTAATGCTTCATGAACTTTACCCCAACGATAACCAAAGTAACTTGAAATATAGTATTGAGAGATTGTAGGCCATGCCCAGCTTCCTGACATAATAGGAGCAGTTCCTCCACCAGCATATAATTGTTTTGTACCAACTTTTACAACTTTATCAACTGATGGTGTTATAGTTTCAGAACTTACTATTACTACGTTAGTTTCTTCTCCATTTACTGATTTTATCTTAGTTGTTAATCTATCTATACCGTTTTGGCCTTCTGTTACAATACTTTGGCTACCAACATACATAGATGAATCTTCTTCTTCAACAGTCTTATATTGACTTTCTTGGTCCATTACGTTATGCGTTTCTACTACTACATCTACAACTGGATTAATTAAACCAATCTTTACCTGTTGTCCTACCGATAATATATTATTTGAACTTGTAAACTCAGGATTAACAATTAAAAATTCTTCGGTTGCAAGTTTGTTATTATATGCAATAGAATCTATCGTATCACCTTCTTGAACAGTATAGTACTGATCTTCTTTAACTTCTCCAAACATTAAATATTTCGTTAAGGTTTTTTCGTCAGTAAATATTTCCTCATCAGTTGATATATATCCATGCTTTATAGTTATATCTTGATCAATATAAATATCTTCTATTAATCTTCCAGTTTCCTTTATTTCTGGTTGTGTATCATTTTCATAATTTTTAATATCATCACTACTTACAAAAGCTCCTACTACAGATTTCATAGCTTTATCAAACATATCTTTGTCTAAAACATAAAGTATTATATCATTTTCATCTTTACTGTTAGACTTAATGGTTATTTTATAACCTTCTACTGTGAATGGTTTTTCTTCTTTTATAATATTATGAACTTGTTTTGCAGTTAAAATATTATTGTCATAAGTAGTATATTTTTGTATATCTACCCCCTCTGGTATATATACTTTATCTACATTATATTTTTCTTTCAGGTCTTTTTGTTCTTCATTTATATATTCTTCTAATTCTTCTTTGTCAGAAATATTACCAACAGCTTTTCCATCTAAATAAACTTTATATACTTCCTTAGGATTTAAGCTATATCTACCTGCAAAATTAACAAAGAAAACAATCGCAGCTGCTAACGCTACTGAAACAATATACATTAACCCCGTTTTTATTACCTTCATCATATCTACTCACCATTCTCTCTTTGGAAATTAACAAAAGTACTTGTATCTTTTTTAAATAGTAATTCAATCGTTGTAGTAGGACCACTTCTGTTTTTCCCAATTATAAATTCAGTTATACTTGCATTATCATCACGTCTAGCTTCTTTATTATAATAGTCATCCCTGTATAAAAATGAAACTATATCAGCATCTTGTTCTATAGAACCTGATTCACGAAGGTCACTCATTATTGGCCTTTTATCTTCGCGAGATTCAACTGCACGGGATAACTGTGCTGCTGCGATTACTGGAACCCCGAGTTCCATGGCCATTGTTTTTAAACTTCTTGATATATCTGATACTTCTTGTTGTCTACTTGATATAGAACTAGCTGGACCTGATATTAACTGTAGGTAGTCTATTACTACTAGTGATAAACCTTTATCAGAATTTGCAAGTCTTCTACACTTAGATCTTATCTCACCAATTGTTATACCAGGTGTATCATCCAAATAAAGGTTCGCATCTGATAATTTGCTAATTGCTTCATTAAGTCTTTTCCAATCGTTATGTTCAAGACGCCCGGTACGCATTTTAGTACCAGATATTTGACCTTGAGATTGTAATATTCTGTTAGCTAACTGCTCAGCACTCATTTCTAAGTTAAATACTGCAACAGCTTTATCACTATGCATTGCTGCATAAGTAGCCAAATTAAGTATGAATGAGGTTTTCCCCATAGCAGGTCTTGCTGCAATTATAATAAACTGTGTTGGCTGAAGACCTGCTGTTAATTTATCAAACTCATAAAAACCAGTTGCTAAACCAGTTATATCTGAACCTTGTTCTGCTAATTTTTCAAGGTTGGCTTGTTCTCTATACGCAACATCTTGAATTCTCTGAAACTCAGTAACCTTTCGCATATTACCTATTCTAAGCATTTTCATTTCGGCGGCATCTAAAACTTCATAAATAGAATCTTCTGATGCGTATGCGTCATTAGCTATTTCAGTTGCTGTTTCAATTATCTTTCTACCAACCATTTTTTCTTTTACTATACCAATATAATAATCAACGTTTGAAGCACTTGGTACAGAATCAATTATTTCTGATAAATATTCTACGTTACCAACCCTACTAAGTATTTTTTTATCATTTAATTTATTTGTAACTATCGTTATATCAATAGGTGTTCCTTCATCATTTAACTCACGCAAAACTTCAAAAATCTTTGCATTTGCTTCACTATAAAAATGTTCACTTGATAGCTCGTCACATATTTTTTGTAGTGCTGTCTTAGATAAAAAAGCAGATCCAAGTACAGCTTTTTCAGCATCTATTGACTGTGGTATTTTTCTTTCTGCCATTTTATCACTCCTTTAACTTCTATTTAACTAACTGTACAGTTACAATACCTACTACTTTTTTGTGTAAATTTATTTTAACTTCATGATATCCTAAAGAATTAATTGGAGTATCTAAAGCTATTTTTTTCTTATCTATTTTATATCCTATTTTTTCAAGTTCTGATGCTATTTGTTTACTAGAAATAGTACCAAAAACCTGATCTTCTTTTCCAGTTTTTACTTTAAATACCAAAACTCTATCTTTTAGTTCGTTTTTTATTTTCTCACAGTTTTTTATATCAGTAGCTTCTTTATCTGCCTTGTTCTTATTTTCAATGTCTAAGATTTCTTTACTCCTAGATGTATAAGCAACAGCATAACCTTTTCTTATTAAAAAGTTTTGTGCATATCCATCTTTTACCTCTTTTATTTCTCCTGCTTTTCCTTGACCTTTGACGTCTTTTGTAAATATCACTTTCATAATTAGTCCGCCTTTCTAATTAATCTGTACGTATATTATAACATAATTTATATTTATTTAAAAGAAAAGAAAGCATACATCTTTTCACATGCTTTCTAATAATTATTTTGTAAATGGAAGTATTGCTATCATTCTAGCTCTCTTTACTTGTTGTGCTATATGTCTTTGGTGCTTAGAACAAGCTCCTGTTACTCTTCTAGGTAAAATTTTACCTTTTTCATTTATATATTTTTTTAAGATTTCAGGATCTTTATAATCTACATTTTTACCAGCACACATTTGACATATTTTCTTTTTCTTTCTATAAAATTCTGCCATTTGTATAACCTCCTTATTTATTAAATTAGAATGCTATATCATCATCTGATATTTCAATTGAACTACCGAAATCAGCAAATACATCATCAGAAACATTAGTTTCTTTAGCAGTACTTTCAGTTTGGAAATCAGCTGGTGATACATCATTTTCAGCTTCTATATTATTACCTGAATTTCTAGAATCAAGAAATTGAACACGATCAGCTACCACTTCAGTAACATAAACGCGCTTACCATCTTTATCTTCATAATTTCTAGTTTGAATTCTTCCATCTACCGCTACTAAAGAGCCTTTACCAACGTACTTTTTAATATTCTCAGCTTGTTTTTGAAAAGCTACTATATTAATAAAATCTGTTTCTCTTTGCCCTTGAGTATTAGTATATTGTCTATCAATAGCAATAGAAAAATTTACTATTGCTGCATTACTTGAAGAATATCTTAATTCAGGATCTCTTGTTAATCTTCCTATTAAAAATGCTTTATTCATTTTTTATCCTCACTTTTATTAGTCTTCTTTTACGATTAAATGACGAATAATATCTTCACTAATTAATGCTAAACGATCAAATTCATTGATTGCTTTTGCATCAGTTGATTCAATGTTAATTAAGAAATAGTAACCAGTCTTATGACCTTTTATTTCATATGCTAATTCTTTTTGCCCTAAATCTTTAGAAGATACTACTTTCGCACCGTTATCTGCTAAAACTTTTTCGAAGTTTTTAGCAACTTCTTTAACACCTGTTTCTTCTAGATTTGGTCTAACAATGAACATAATTTCGTATTTCATATTTTTTACCTCCTCTTTTGGTCTTTAATGGCCCTTAATCTTGAGTTAAGAGCAAGAGAGTAATTCCATTACTCGCTTTGTATTATAACAAAAAAGAAGATTAATGTAAACCTTCTTTTATTAAAACATATTCAAATTAATAATTTATAATACTTATTATTTTAAAGCAGATTATAATTATTACTTTTTATAAGTTTGTTTTAGCTTTTTAATGATATTCTAATAAAAAGTTTTTGTAAATTAATTATTAAACCTAAATAAGCAAACGTCTCCGTCTTGCATTTGGTATTCTTTACCTTCACTTCTAAGTTTACCTGCTTCTTTTGCGCCTTTTTCACCTTTATATTTTTCATAATCTTCAAATGAGATTACTTCTGCTCTAATAAAACCTTTTTCAAAATCACTGTGGATAATTCCAGCGCATGCAGGCGCTTTCATACCTTTTTTAAAGGTCCAAGCTCTAACTTCTTTAGGGCCAGCAGTAAAATATGTTTGAAGCCCTAAAAGTGAGTAAGATGCTTTAATTAACTTGTCAAGACCGCTTTCTTCTATTCCTAAATCATTTAAAAAAGCTTGTTTTTCTTCGTCATCAAATCCACTTAATTCATCTTCTATTTTTGCACATAAGGTAATTACTTCAGCATTATCTTTTTTAGCATATTCTTTTACCTTCTTAACATAATCATTATCTGTTCCTATTTCATCTTCTTTAATATTTGCAACATAAATAACTGGTTTCATTGTAAGAAGATTAAATGCCTTAAGCATTTTTAAATCATCTTCTGAATATTCTAACTTTCTAGCTGGAATATTATCCTCTAATGCTACTTTAATACGTTTTAAAAGTTCTACTTCTTTTAACGCATCTTTATCCTTTGTAGATACTGCCTTTTTTTCTATTCTTGCAAGTCTATTATTAATCACTTCTAAATCACAGAAAATAAACTCTACATCTATGATTTCTATATCTCGTAAAGGATCGGGTTCTCCTTCTACGTGGGTAATATTTGAATCATCAAAACATCTTATTACTTCAACAACTGCATCAACTTCCCTTATGTGTGATAAAAATTTATTTCCTAAACCTTCACCATGGGATGCACCTTTAACTAATCCAGCTATATCAGTAAATTCAAATGTTGTTGGAACTAAACTTTTAGGCTTAATAAGTTCGTTTAAAAAATCTAATCTTTTATCTGGTACTGTAACCATACCAACATTTGGTTCTATAGTCGCAAATGGATAATTTGCTGCTAATATATTTTTCTTCGTAATTGCATTAAATAACGTTGATTTACCCACGTTTGGTAATCCTACTATACCCGCTGTAAGTGGCATATAATCACTTCCTTCTTTTGGTATTATAACATAATTAAAAAAACAACGAAATATTAAATCGTTGTTTTTGCTTTAGACTCATAAGCTAAATCAGCATATATAACTGGAGTAACAGAATAGTTTAATCCTTGGATTATTTCGTTTTTTATATACGTTGCATTAAGATCAATCAAACTATAATTTTCACTAACTATTGGCATCAAATCAGAATCATCAAGAGACATTCTTGCCATAAACTTTTCAATTCCTACCTTTGATTGAGAAAAACTTAGATTTACAGCATCGTTTAAGTTAAATGAAGCAAAATCATCATTTTTATTTAATTGCATCCAATCCTTTACAGGAATTAAAATTTGCTCGTTATGATTACTTAATCTTACAAATACAACTACTGAATCTCCAGAAATAAATTCACCTTTTTCATTTTTTTTGCTATTTTCAGCTGGAATTATTTCTTTATACTTAAAAACGCCTAATGGAGCATCTAATTTCTTTTCAGATCCATATGATAATACTAACTTAAGAGTATCATCTTTTAGAGTTTCTTCTATTTTTTCTATTTTTTTCATTTTTGTCACTTCCTTAGTCATATATATTAACAAGAAAAAATTTTTAAATCAATATATTTTAAAGTTTTTTATTAATTTTGTTTTTTTTAATAATATATTATTCATATAAAAAGAAATTATTATAATTTATCAAACTTGGTCTTATACCGTAGGATATATACCTGGACCCATAGGTAAACCAATTATATACCAACATACTATCATTAATATCCATATTATTGCTATTCCTAAGAAATAAGGAAATATAGTTTTGTAACATTTTTTTATACTAAAATCTGCTTTATTTTTCATATATACTTCAACAAAACCTATAAATATAACAAAATATGTGAATAATGGTGTTATCGAATTTGTTATTGAATCACCTGCTCTAAACACTAGTTGGGAAAATTCTGGAGTTATATTTGCTTTCATAACTACAGGCATAATATTAGGAGCTAAAATTGCCCACTTAGCAACTGATCCAGGAAGTAATATATTAGCTATCATCGTAAATATAAGTATTAATAATACTAATGGTATAAATGCAAAATCAGACGCAGATATTAAATTTGCCAAAGATCCAGTTACAACAATGCCAATATTTGATTCTGTCAAAAGTGCATTTAATTGCGCTGCAAAAAATATAAGTACAAATATTCCGCCAATACTTTTTAAATAATCTGTAGAAAAATTCACCATATCTCTTATTCGTTTTATTGTTCCAGTTGTTATTCCAAATACAAAACCTTGTACTGCGAATATAAATGATACTATTCCTACCAAATTAGTCATTAAAAGCGAATCACTTGAAAACAACATCTTAGAATATACATCTTGAGACTTATCAAGTAATAAACCAAAAATACCATTACCAACAGGTAATATCATAATAATAATAGGTATTAAACATATTATTGTTACTATTAAAGTAGCTAAAAGGCCTTTTTTCTCTTTAGCTTCTTCTAGTACGTACTCATCATCTTCTTCAATGGTATTTCTACCAAGTTTTTTAGAAACTATCTTTTCTGTAATAAACGTACATAATCCTGCAATTAATAACGAAGCTATTACCGTAAATATAATATTCCCGCTTTGTAATACAGTATAGTCAACATCTAATAATTTAGCACTAGCTTCAGTATAACTAGTTAAATTATAATCTAGAGAAGTAATAAATAAACCAGCCCCGTGACCTGACGCAATAGATGCAAAGCCTAAAGCTAAACCACCAATTGGATTTCTGTTCATAGACATAAATAAAACAGCGCCAAGTGGTAATAATAATACGTATCCCACATTATTATCAATACTTGCTAAGATGCATAGTAAAGAATAGATAAATATAATAAGTGTTCTTGGAACTTTATTTGTTATCTTATTACATAATGTTTTTAAAAACCCAGATTTAGATGCTATACCAAAAGATATCGCAGCTATTAGTAATGCTCCAAAAGGAACAAAATCTATTAAGTTATTATAAGCAGATGTCATTAAGAATTTTATTCCATCAACGCTTAGTAAAGAATTTACTGATATGGTAGTTGATTCTACTTCACCTGCTATAGTAGTTAGCTTATCATATGTAACTTGGAAATTTAAAGCATTTGCTATACCACTTACAATTATGACAAGTAATGATAGATATATAAAAAACATAACTGGGTGTGATGATCTTTTTAACTTTTTAGGATTAAACATCTTGCACCTCCTCTAATACCTTTTTGATCTTTTTGTTAAAATCTACTCTTGAAAGCATAATTGTTCTACCGCAATTTATGCATTGTATTTTTATATCAACACCTACTCTTGTGATTTTAAATTTATTAGAACCACATGGATGTTGTTTCTTCATTTCTACTATTGAACCTAAGTTATAGTTATTTTTCATTATGCACCTCCAATTGAGGATATGGAATTTTAATTCCGTTTTTATCCAAGGTGTTTTTAAGTTCTTTTCTCATTGTTCTTGCTACTGCATAATGCGAAGCAGGCTTACATTTGCCAACAATTCTAAACGTAACCGCCGAATCAGCTAGCTCTTCAACCCCTAAAACTTCAGGTTCACTAATTAATTCTGGTATTTTATCTTGCATCGTTGCACAAGCTACTTTAAGTATTTTTTCTACTTTATCAAGTTTTGACTCATACGCTACTGATAAGTCTACAATAGCTAGTGTTTCTTCTAAACTATAGTTAATTACCGAAGATATATTTCTATTAGAAATTATTCTAACTTCTCCACTATATGACTTAATTCTAGTTGATTTTAAACCTATACTAGTTATAAAACCAGTAAAATCATCTATCTTTACAAGATCCCCTATGGCATACCAATTTTCAAAAAGAATAGTTACACCTGCTAAAATATCTTTTAACATATCTTGAAAAGCTAATCCTACTACCAAACTTACAACACCAAGACCAGTTACTAGTGCCGCAGTATTAACACCATATAATCCTAATAATGATAATACCGCAAATATCCAAATAACATATTTTATTATACTGCATATTAAACTACTTAATGTTCTAGCTTTCCTTTGATCAAAATTCTTAGGCTTCATTTTAGGATTAAAAGAATATTTAACTATGTTTTTTAATACCTTTTCTAGGACAAAAGCTACTAAAACTATTATAATAGTCATATATATTTCTTTTGCTATAGTAAAGCCGAATATTTTCATATTATCCCCTCTATTCTACTTCAATATCTAGTATTTCTAAGATACGGTTTAAATCTTCCTTGGTAACAAAAGAAATCTTTATTTTATTTCCAGAAATGGAAACCTTTGTTCCTAATTTTTCTTTCATTGCATCTTCTACGTATTTATATTCTTTGGTCTTAGATTTTTTTAATGTTGGGACCTTTCTAGTGAAATCTTCTGGTATAGTTAATTCTTCAAGATCTCTAACACTAAGATTTTCATTTACAACTTTATTTGCTAATTCTTCTATTTGTTCTTTACTTTCTAATTTACTAAGAACTCTTGCATGTCCCATAGAAAGTTTATTATACAAAATCATATCTTGAACTGATAATGGTAGTCTTAAAAGACCTAACATATTGGTAATATGACTTCTTGACTTACCTAATTTTTTAGCCAATTCTTCTTGTGTTAATCTTAATGATTCTATAATTGACTTATAAGCTTTAGCTTCCTCAATTGCAGACAAATCTTCCCTTTGAAGATTCTCTAGCAATGCTACTTGCATCATCTCTTCATCAGTAAAGTCCCTTATTATTGCTGGAATTTTAGTTAGACCGGCTAACTTTGATGCTTTTGCACGTCTTTCACCTGCAATTATGTTATATCCTCTAACACTTTTTTTTACAATTATAGGTTGAAATACCCCATGTTCCTTTATTGATTCAGATAATTCTGTAAGAGATTCTTCATCAAAAACTTTTCTAGGTTGATAAGGGTTACTCATCAACTCATCAATGTTAATTTCTACTATTTCATCTTTTGGAGTTTCCTCTACTATTTTATTTTCTACCTGATCAAAGTCAAGCATTTCAGTATTAAATAATTGTTCTAACCCCATTCCTAAAGCTCTTCTTTTACTGTTGTCTTCTTTCATTTTGTTCAATTACCTCCTTTGCTAAATTAAGGTATGCTTCAGTACCACGGCTCATTGGATCATATGCTACGATTGGCTTACCGTGAGATGGTGCCTCAGTTAATCTTATTAATCTTGGAATCAAAGTATTATATACTCGTTCCTTAAAAAAGCCTCTTATTTCTTCTACTACTTCTAATCCTAAATTAGTTCTAGAATCAAGCATAGTAAGAAGTACTCCTTCTATTTCCAAAGTAGGATTTAATTTTCTTTGTGCTAACATTATAGAATTTAATAATTGCATAATTCCTTCTAGTGCAAAAAACTCACATTGAACAGGTATTAATACTGAGTTAGATGCAGTAAGCGCATTTGTAGTTAATAAACCTAAAGATGGCGGACAGTCAATTATAATAAAGTCATACTCATTTCTAAGGTTTTGTAATGCAATTTTTAACTGCATATTCTTTTGAAAAGTACTATCTTGTTTTGCTTTTTCAATTAATTCTATATCAGCGCCTGCTAAATTTATAGTAGCTGGAATTATACTTAAATTCTTAAAATTAGTTTTAATTATAGCCTCATTTGGATTACATCTTCCTAATAACAAATCATATATACTCTTAGATACATCTCCCTTATTAATACCTACACCAGTAGATGCGTTTCCTTGAGGATCTAAATCTATTAACAATACTTTTTTATTTTGTACTCCTAGTGAAGCTGCTAAGTTAATACTAGTTGTAGTTTTACCTACGCCACCTTTTTGATTTACTAATGCTATTACCCTTCCCATTTTGCTTCACTTCTTTCTACTCTCATTTTTATTTTTAACTATAATATCATTCTATCAAAAAAATACTTTTTTTTAAACCCTTTAATAAAATATTAATATTGATTTCTTATTTTGTCAGCAAATTCCTTTATTTTTCTAAATCTATGGTTTAAACAAGATTTACTTATATTAGTACCAGTTTCAAGTGTCATTATTTTACTAAGTTCTAACAATGAAGTTTCTGGATATTTAACTCTATACTCAGCACTTTGTCTTACCTTTTCATCTAGTAAGTCAAGCATATCTTTTTCTTTTATAAAATTTATTTCCTTAATAAGGTCATTGGCAGTTTTAACCATCTTTTCTACATTAGCTTGCTCACAATTATTAAGACGGTTAGTCATGTTTATTTTTTCACGGTATACCCTTATTTCCTCATAATACATAACACCGTTATACGCTCTTATAATTCTTAGAAAGTCGCTTATTTTTTCAGCCTCTTTAATATATACCATATACCCTTTTTTACGGTGAAGAATTTTACTATTTAAATTATTATCATTTAATAATTTATTTAAAAATTTTGCATACTCAGTATTGTTTATTAAAAACTCTAAATGATATCTAGATGTTTTTGGATCATTTAAACTACCAGAGACCATAAATACTCCTCTTAAATATGCTCTAGTAAGTTCTTCATCATCAAGTAGCGATTCGCTTGGAATTCTTAAAAGCTCGTTTTTCTCACTAATAATACCTAAATCTCTAAGAACTTTAAGGGTATCTTTCTTTAATTCTAATACGTATATTTCATTTTTCTTAAAATTATAATTTTTTCTTAAAGATATATTTAGATTGATGTCGTAAAGAATCTTAAACAAACCGAATATTCGATTTGCAACAAATTTATTTTCAGTTTGAATTTTAATATTATATATTTTTATTTCAGCAGCCGTTCTAATGATTCCTGATAATTCAGATAAGTATTCAGCCCTAGTACACTCAGTTGTACTTATTTCTTTTTTTATCTTACTAGAAAATGTCATTTTATCACATCCTACCAGACAGATTATATCAAATAAAGACTTTTTTTTCAACATATCCAGGAGTTTTTATTTATAAAATACTTATTAATAAAATAACTTTGAACTTTTTTGTTGTAAAGCACTGACTTAAAATGTACTTTATATTAAAATATAACTATGTTAGGTGTAGTGTGTGAATTTCAAGTTATATTTAAAAAGAAGATAAATTTAAATATGCTTATACAAGCGATTTATTAATATTCTAAAAAAAACTAAAATAAAAATAATGTCTATGGTAATGGCATTATTTTTTTATTTAATTATACTTATTTTTAAAAAATTGCAATTAAGCCCTTTCTTCTTTAGAAATATTATAATTTTCACATTTAATCTTGGTTACTATAAATATAACTATTCCTATTATAACCATTATTATAGATATAACTTGTGCCATCTTTAGACTACCTAACATTAAGCTATCAGTTCTAAGTGATTCGATAAAGAATCTTAAGACTCCATACCAAATTAAATATAAGGCAGTTATATTACCTAGTTTTATACATTTCATTTTCCTAATTAAAACTAATATAATAAAACCTAAAACGCAAAATATCGATTCGTAAAGAAAAGTTGGGTGATAATAATAAGCACCTATGTGCATCCCATTAATTATAAATTCTGGTAAGTGTAAGTTTTCCAAAAAACTTCTAGATACAATTCCACCATGAGCTTCACTGTTAAAAAAATTACCCCATCTTCCAATTCCTTGAGCAAGCAACACATATGGTGCTGATATATCCATCATTCTTAAAACATTAACATTATTTTTTTTACAATATATAAAAAGTGTTATTATACCAGCTATTAAACCACCGTGAATTGCAAGTCCACCATTCCATATTTTTATTATTTCTGTCGGATATAATGAGTAATAATCTAAGTTAAATATTACATAATATACCCTCGCACCTAATATCCCAAATATCATGCACCAAAATATTAAATTAAATACGAAATTAGTTTCTATGTTATGTTTTTTTGCTTCTTTACAAATTAAAATACCTGCTAATATTATACCTGTTAAAATACAAATTGAATACCACGTAATTGTTAGGTTACCCATAGCTATCGCGATTGGATTCATATTATTTTTTACACCTCTCTATCATTGGTTTTATTATTAGATTATCTAATAATAAGTTTGCAACACTTATAAAGATAGCAACTATAACTGGAGATAGAACACCAGTCATATAAAAATGTTTACCAAGTATTAAGTTTACGATCAACAAAATAATAACATTTATAACAAAATAAAATAAACCTAATGACATACCTATAAGAGGAAGTGATATTGTAATTAAAATTGGTTTAATAGTTTTATTTAATACATAAATAATTACTGCTCCTAAAAAGCCATATAAGAAATTTTCTACGTATAAAGACCTAAACAAATTAGATGCTAATAATAGTACTATTGCATAACAGACCATATATATAAGCCACTCTACAAATAAATTAAGCCTATATTCTATTTCTTTATTATTTTTCTTTTTTTTACCATCAACTACTATTACTCTCATACTTACCACCTCATATAAGAACATTATAGCACATAATAAATGTTTTATTTTAGATATTTTTATCGAAAAAAACCTTAAACTAAGGTCTTATTTTTTTATGAACTTCATATGAATCATCAATAATTATAATGTAATCATTATTTTTTAATATATCCTCATGAATTAGATTGTTATTTACATCATATAGTTTTTCGTCTTTCTTTATAAGTATCAAAAAACCAGGATAAATTGTTCTTATTTTATTTATCATTTATTTCCTCAACTCCTAAAGAATATGCAAATCTAATCAATGTTTCTTTTTTCTTTATATAATAGTAACCAAGTGAAAAACCAAGGTTATTTGCAATAAATCTATCATCATAATTATTTTCTTTATCAAGATATGTCCAATATATTATTTTTCTTTCTTCAGTAGTAAGTTTGTTAAATGAAAATCTAACATAATTAATAAAATCTATTCTCTTTTTTATTTCATCTTCACTAAGCTTGATATATGAACTAAATTTTTGATCCCAATGTATTTTTTCTAATATAAAAGAGTCCGATATGACAGAAGTAGAGTTGCTATCAACCGATAAACTATAGTAAATATACTTAGATATTATATTTTCTACATTCTTTTTAGTTTTAGCCCATAATACACTTATCGATTTAATCATAAAATAACAACTCCTTTCTTAAATATTCTATCATTTTTAAAGTTATAAAAGTTAAGGTTAAAATAATCAAAAAGTCATAAAAAAATAAAGTAAAGATTATATTTATCTCTACTTTATTATTATCTACT
Organism: uncultured Bacilli bacterium; assembly: GCA_947589535.1. Taxonomy (GTDB): domain Bacteria; phylum Bacillota_I; class Bacilli_A; order RF39; family UBA660; genus Aphodocola. Next base: position 67,626 of record CANQAS010000001.1, read on the forward strand.
TTTACTAAAATACCCCTAGATTTTTGTTATTTTAATATTTTTTTTAAATATTGCCCTGTATATGATAATTCACATTTAGCTACTTTTTCTGGGGTTCCTTCACAAACTATGGTTCCTCCACCATCTCCACCTTCAGGTCCTAAATCGATTATATGATCAGCGACTTTTATAACATCAAGGTTATGTTCAATAACAATTACCGTATCTCCATTATCAACTATTCTGTTTAAAATAGTAAGCAACCTTTTAATATCGTGGCTATGTAGTCCAGTTGTTGGTTCATCTAGTATGAATATGCTCTTACCAGTAGGTTTCTTTTGTAATTCTTTAGCAAGTTTAACGCGTGAGGCCTCACCACCAGATAAAGTAGTAGCACTTTGACCTAGTTTTATATATCCAAGACCTACATCCATCAACACTTGTAATTTTCTTTTAATCTTAGGATGATTTTCAAAAAATTCTAAAGCTTCTTCTACCCTCATTTGAAGAACATCGTAAATAGTTTTACCTTTATATTTAACTTCTAGAGTTTCTTTGTTAAATCTTGTACCACCACATACTTCACATGGAACGTATACATCTGGTAAGAAGTTCATGGAAATTTTCTTAACTCCATCTCCCCAGCAAGCTTCACATCTTCCGCCCTTGACGTTAAATGAGAACCTTCCCTTTTCATAACCTCTTATCTTAGCTTCTTTAGTATTTGCATAAACATCTCTTATATCATCAAATACACCAACATAAGTAGCAGGATTACTACGTGGTGTTCTTCCTATTGGATCTTGTGTTATATCTATTACTTTATCCACGTTTTCCAATCCTTTTATACTTTTATGTTTTCCTGGAATAACTTTAGAGCCATATACGTTTAAGGCAAGAGCCTTGTATAGTATCCCGTTAATCAAGCTACTTTTACCGGATCCCGATACACCAGTTACTAAAATTAATTTACCTAAAGGAAACTTAACGTTAATATTTTTAAGGTTATTTTCTTTGGCACCTTTAATTTCGATAAATTTACCATTACCTTTTCTACGTTTTTTAGGAACCTCTATTTTTTTTCTTCCACTTAGATAATCTCCAGTTAAACTATTAGTGTTTTGCATAACTTCATCTGGTGTTCCATATGCTACTACTTTTCCACCATGATCACCCGCACCAGGTCCAATATCTACTAAATAGTCAGCTTGAAGCATAGTATCCGTATCATGTTCTACAACAACTAAGGTATTACCTAAATCTCTCATCTTTAGTAAAGAATCAATAAGTCTTTGATTATCTCTTTGGTGAAGTCCAATACTAGGTTCATCAAGTACGTATAAAACACCTGTTAATTGTGAACCTATTTGCGTTGCAAGTCTTATTCTCTGCGCTTCTCCACCTGATAAAGTTCCTGCACTACGAGATAAAGTTAGATAACCAAGTCCGACATTATGTAAAAATTCTAATCTAGATTTTATTTCCTTAATAAGAAGTCTTGCTATCTCTTCTTTTTCTTTACTTAGTTTTAATTTATCAAAGAAGTCGTATAACTTATCTATGTTCATATCAGTTAAATCAATTATATTTTTCTTATTTATTAAAACTGATAAAACACTTTCTTTAAGTCTCTTACCATTACAAGTTGGGCAAGTAAGTTCTACCATGTATTTTCCTAGCCATTCTCTAATAAATTCACTATTAGTTTCAAAGTATCTTCTTTCTAAGTTATTTAATATTCCTTCATATGGTTCAAAGCTATTCATTTCATTACCACTTCTAGTTTTAAACTTAAACTCAATTGGCTCCTTAGTACCACGAAGAATTATATCTAATTCCTTTTTAGTAAAATCTTTCATTTTTTTATTCATATCTATATTAAACTTATCACAAACAATTTCTAGTTTTTTAATATATATATTTTGATCATCCATACCCGAAAGCGGTTCTATTCCACCTCTTCTTAAAGTTTTATCTTTATTAGGTATGATTAACTGCTCGCTTATTTTTTGTTTGAAACCTAAACCCTTACAATCAGGGCATGATCCATAAGGTGCATTAAATGAAAACATTCTAGGCTCTAACTCTTCTAGTGAAAAATCACAATGAGGACACGCAAAAGACTCGCTCATTACTATTTCTTCTCTTCCTGGTATTTCTACAACAGCTTTTCCCTTAGATAGCTTGCAAGCTAATTCTATCGCCTCATATATTCTGCCTCTTGATTCATCTTTTTTTACTATTCTATCTATAACAACTAAAATATTATGTTTTTTATTTTTATCTAAAACAATATTTTCACTTAGATCTTTTGTTTCATCATCTATTTTAACTCTAACATAACCATCTTTTCTTAAGTGATCAAGCAAGTCCTTAAATGTACCCTTTTCACCGTATGCTACAGGCGACATAACAATAAGCTTTGTGCCATCGTCTTCATTCATTATCTGAGTAGTCATTTCCTCAATAGATTGACTTGATATTGGAATATTATGATTAGGACAATATGGTACACCAATTCTTGCAAATAAAAGTCTAAAGTAATCATATATTTCCGTTACCGTTCCAACCGTTGATCTTGGATTATTATTTGTAGTTTTTTGATCTATTGAAATAGATGGAGAAAGTCCTTCTATTGAATCAACGTCTGGTTTTGATGTTCCACCTAAAAACTGTCTTGCATACGCACTTAAAGACTCAACATATCTTCTTTGCCCTTCTGCGTATATAGTATCAAAAGCAAGTGATGACTTACCACTTCCTGATACACCAGTCATAACGGTTAATTTATTCTTTGGTATTTCTATATTTACGTTTTTTAAATTATTTTCTCTAGCACCTTTTACTATTATTTTATCCATAAAACATCACACCTTCAATATTTATATTCTATCATAAAAATCATATTTTTTAAATAAATAATAGAACAAATGTATTATATATACACCTGATGTCATCTATTTTACCATACAATATAAAAAATGGTTATGTAAATTTTAACCATTTTTACAAATTCTTATAAAGTGTAAGTATTTTATCCTCTTCTTCTATATCAAATAAAACATTACCATGAGCATCAACAAACTCTTTGTTTACTCTATTTTTTCCGAGTATTTGTAAACCCGGGATTGCAGAACCATATCCAAATTGAACTAAAGAATCGGGTTCAAGATTAACTTTTATTTTATCTAATAATATTAACATACGATTAAGTTTTTCTTCATCAAAATAACTTGTAATATTTGAAAATACCATCGATGAATATTTTTTATTACCTATATGTTTTTTCAAATCAAATATATCACAATCATAGTAATTTATATTTTCAACGTTTTTTAGTTTATCCTTAAGTTCATAATATTTTTCTTTTTGTAAATATCCACTGTAAGCTGGAATAAAATTATAATTTATTAGTACGGCAACTTTAGTATTTATACTTCTTATAAAATCATAAAATAACTCAAAAAAATAAGCGTATAAATCTGGCATATTTAAAAGGATTTTATCAAAATAAGTAATATTTATATTTTGAAGAAAATTTAAGTTTTTCTTTATGTTTATAGGATTTAGATCATTTATTTTATAAAACTTTTTAAACTGTTTATAGCTCAATGATTTTATTGCCGCTATTTTTAATTCTGAAAAATATTTTGCTAATTTATTTTTATCAAAGCAATCTATTTTTGTAGCTCCATTTAATATAGCAAATAAAGATTGATCACCTGATGAAGTTACCGTAAGTATTCTATTACTTAAATCTAAATATTTAAAGATTATTTTTAGCTTTTCATTAGTAAACGGATATATATAGCCGTATTTTGAAAAACTCTGTTCAACATCATACGGAATAAGTGATTCAAAAAAAGATACCCTTATTTTAAGATTATTAATATCATTTATAACATCTTCTTTTGTTATATTCATCTTTCAACACTCATTTCTAAAAATATATTCTATTAAAAAGAGCATTAACTGTCAATTATTTTCACTAATTATATATTTATTTTAATTGCATTTATTTAATATCTATAAAAGCTATTAAATATTAATTAATCATAATTTTTTTAAGTTTTATATAATTTTAGTTTACCTTCATTTCAAATATAATATCTCGAAGTTCCATAGCACGTTCAAAATCTAATTCTTTTGCAGCCTTTTGCATTTCTTCTTCTAGCTGTTTAATAACTTTTTCATTATGTATTTTCTCACGTTTATTATGTTTTTTATCCTTATATGAATCATCACTTACACTTACTACATCCATTATTTTCTTCTTAATAGTTTGGGGAACAATACCGTGTTCTTCATTATATTTAATTTGTATAGCACGTCGTCTTGCTGTCTCGTCAATAGCTGTTTTCATAGCTTCACTTACAATATCACCATACATGATTACTCTACCTTCAGAATTTCTTGCACATCTACCAATTGTCTGAATAAGACTTCGATGGCTTCTTAAAAATCCTTGTTTATCTGCATCTAGTATTGCAACTAAACTAACTTCCGGAATATCAAGTCCTTCTCTTAAAAGATTTATTCCAACTAAAACATCATACTTACCTTCTCTTAAATCATGTATTATCTTAAGCCTTTCTAATGTCTTTACCTCACTATGAAGGTAAGCAACTTTTATATTTAAATTTTTTAAGTAAGAAGTAAGTTCTTCAGCCATACGAATAGTTAAAGTTGTGACTAACGTTCTATCTCCTTTACCTATTTGATTTTGTATTTCTTCTATCAAATCATCTATTTGATTTAAAGATTCTCTTACTTCTATTATAGGATCAAGAAGTCCAGTTGGTCGTATTATTTGTTCTACAACATGATTATTAACTTTTTCTAGTTCTTCATCACCTGGTGTTGCTGAAACATAAATTATTTGATTTATTTTTTCTTCGAATTCTTCATATCTAAGTGGTCTGTTATCTAAAGCACTTGGTAGTCTAAACCCATAATCAACAAGCATTTGTTTTCTTGCTCTATCTCCATTATACATTGCCTTAACTTGTGGTAAAGTTACGTGTGATTCATCTACAACCATTAAAAAATCATCCGGAAAAAAATCTAAAAGACAAGTAGGAGTTTCACCTTCTTGTTTTAAAGCTAGGTGTCTTGAATAATTTTCTACTCCTGAACAAAAACCTGTTTCTTCAAGCATTTCAAGGTCATACTTACACCTCTGTTCCAGGCGTTCAGCTTCTAATAATTTACCATTTTTTCTAAAAAATTTTAATCTATCATCTAATTCTTTTTTAATATTAACAATTGCCTTCTTTAATTTTTCTTCCGACGTTACGAAATGAGAAGCTGGCATTATTGATATAAATTTTTTATCATGAACGACTGCTCCTGTTAATACGTCAAATTCAGATATCCTATCTATTTCATCCCCAAATAACTCAATTCTAATTCCATGACTTTTTTCATAAACAGGAATAACTTCTATAACGTCACCTTTCGCTCTAAAAGTACCACGTACTAAATCAATGTTATTTCTTTCGTACATCATATCAACTAACTTAGACAATACTTCGTTTCTATTTATTTCCTGTCCAACTTTTAAAGTAAGCATATGGTTTTCATATTCCTCTTTATCACCAATACCATATATACATGAAACAGATGCAACTACTATTACATCTTTAGTATTTATAAGCGAGGAAGTCGCATAATGTCTTAATTCATCAATTTCATCATTTATTGAAGAATCCTTCTCTATATAAGTGTCACTTGATGGAACATATGCTTCAGGCTGGTAATAATCGTAATAGGAAACGAAGTAACAAACTTGGTTGTTAGGAAACAACTCTTTTAACTCTGAATATAATTGGCCTGCAAGGGTTTTATTATGTGCTAAAACAAGAGTTGGTTTATTAACTTCTTTAATTACATTGGCAATTGTAAAAGTTTTACCAGTACCTGTTGCACCTAGTAAAACTTGATACTTCTTACCATTTTTTATTCCATCAGAAAGCTCTTTTATTGCTTCAGGTTGATCTCCAGATGGTTTAAATTTCGATACTAAATCAAACATAATGCCCTCCTCATTGTGATTATCATAAACCTAAAAATTTGGTTGATAAAGATAAATACATCTAAAATATGCATTTTTGCCATAAATCCACTAAATAACACTAACCAACATTGGTCAATTTACTTTAACTTATTCTATCATTTATTTTATAAGAAAACAATATGCCTTAATATTTTTACTCTATTTAATACTAACTATTACAAATAAAAAAGTTTATACTTTTTTTGTATAAACTTTTATTGTACTTCACAAGTAAAGCCATCTGATTCGGCAGACTTTTTATTATTTCCTAAGGTACTATTATCATCTGATAAATTTTCAAATCCATGTACTTTTAGTGCCTCTTTGCTAGCATTTTCTACATCAATATCTAAAGTAACTTTATACTCATAATTTTAATCATCTTTAGTTACATTTAAACTAACACCATCTTTATCTCTATAACTATTAAACTGATCTAACATAAAACTCCCCTAAACTTAAGTTATATATAATTATTATGCCTTATACCGTTTTGCACTTTCTTTTACAATTCCTATTAATATATCACTTTCTGCTTGCATATCCTCATAACAAACATATTCATAAACGCTATGGAATGCATCTCCACCAATACCTAAATTAGGGCAAGGAATTCCATTACTAGATAGTCTAGTACCATCAGTGCCACCTCTTGTTAGAACTGGTTTCATTTCTACTCTTACTTTTTCTGTTGCCGCCAATGCATTTTCTATAATATAAAAATTATCTTTAATAACTTCATACATATTATAATAAGAATCTTCTATATTAATTTTTATTTTAATACCATATTTTTTACATAATTTATCTACTATATTTTCTAAAACTTTTTTTCTATCCTTAAAACTTTTAAAATTGAAATCTCTAATTAAATAATCCATACTTGATTTAGAAGAACTACCATTAATATGATATAAATGATAAAAACCTTCAGCTCCCTCAGTATTTTCAGGTCTTTCATTAGGAAGCATAGAATCTAATTCTTGTGCTACTCTTAAAGCATTCACCATTTTTCCTTTAGCAGTTCCAGTGTGAGTATTTATACCTTCTATTTCTATATAAGCAGTTGCTGCATTAAAATTATTATAAGATATCTCTCCTGCAGCATACCCATCTACAGTATAAGCATAATCTACTGGGAATTTTTCATAAGAAAAATTTTCTACTCCATTCCCTATTTCTTCGTCTGGTGTAAAACATACATAAATATCTCCATGTTCGCATTCATTTTTTGAAAAATATTCAAGCATATTCATTATTTCTGCAATTCCTGCTTTATCATCTGCTCCTAATAAACTAGTACCATCAGCAGTAATTATAGTTTTACCAATCTTTTTCTTCAAACTTGGATATGATTCTGGATCAATTATTATTTCGTTTTCTAATTTTATTATAGATCCATCATAATTATAATGAATTATTGGGTTTATTTTATCCGATGAAACATCTTCCGAGGTATCTAAATGGGAAATAAATCCTACTTTAGAATATTTTTCATTACCTTTTAAAACTGCATAAATATAACATTTTTCTTTATCATAATATATATCATTAATTCCTAAATCTTTTAATTCCTCGTATAACAAATTTGCTAATAAAAATTGAGAATTAGTGCTAGGACTTGTTTTGCTTTTTGAATTAGATGCGGTAGGTATTTTAACATATTTTAAAAATCTATCTAATAATTCCATAATATCACCTTCCTTATCAAATATTATACAATACAAATATAATATCTAATCATTATTTTCTAACAAATTTAATCTTAGGAACTAACCGTCCATTTTCAAAACTATTTTCAACACTCATAAATATCCCCTCTGAATAAATAATGAGAATATTATATCAATTTTAAATATAAAATCAAGTAAAAAACAAAACAGTCATTAGACTGCTTTGTTATATTATTTATTTCTTTTTTTATCATTTATAGTTCTAAGTATTCCGATTAAGCTTGATAAACTTACTATTAAAATTACAATAATCACAAACCCAATAGAACTTGATTTTTTAATATTTAATGTATAAATTCTAGAGCTTTTATCTATTCCCTCTACTTCTATTGTTACTTTACTACCATTTTTAAGATTATTATTACCTTTTATTGTTATTTTAGCATCTTTATCTTCAGCTACTACTTTTAAATTAAGTTTTTTTGTTTTACTATCAATTTTAATGGTATAGTCTGTTTTTCTCTTATCTAATAATATATTTGAATTTTCTACTTCTAATTTAGTTAAAAAATTATTAGCTCTAAGTCTGTTAACAATTATCGTATAAGAATAATGCTCATTTAAATTATCCGTTACAATTACGGTTATTTCGTTATCCCCATAAGTTAATTTTTGTCCACCATATACTTCGTATTTATATTTATCATTATATAAACCAACATCAACGCTAACTGATGAAATATTAGATTTTACAGTTAACTTAAGTTTTTCTTTAGACAAATCTATAACTTTACCATTTATCTTAATATACTTAATTATTTTATTATCTGTTTTAGCGGATTCTTTTGGGACTACTTTGACTATGTTACCTGTTTGTGGTTCTGATTTTTCACTTTGTATTTTATCTTCTTTTGTTTCTACTGGAGTATCTGTAATAACATCTTTAGTTACTTCTGAAGAAGCTTCAGATTCACTTATTTTCTTTAATAATGATTTTACTCTTTCAACCATTTGATCAACTTTTTCTTGTTCAAAAATAAATAAGTCATCTGATAATTTTTCCAAATCATCTAACAATTGTTTAAATTCTTCTTGTAAACTTTTATTGTATATTGAATAATCGTTAGGAAGCTTTGCTATTAATTGATTTAATTCATTATAATCTGCTGGCTTAAACCTTAGATTAATAATAGCTTCTTCTAAACTTACTACTATAGATTCTACTTTTTCTTGTTCAGAAATATTATAAGTATATACTATTTTATTGATGATATTTATAACATCATCATAATTGATATACATTTCTTTTATCGGAGTAATATCCTTTTCTACTTTCTTTACAAGCTCTTCTATTTTAGTATAATCTGCAGGTTTTAATACCAAATTATTAATTTTATTTTGTAATTCTATTACATAATTATCTACTTCTGATTGTTTATCAATGGTTTTTGTTCTATCTACTGAAGATATATAATCATCTACTTTTTTTCGACCTTCTTCTACATACCAATTACTTGTATAGGCTTTACTTTTTTGATATTCTTCTACTTTTTCATCAAAATCAGTGTATGACGCTGGTTTTAATCTTAATTTACTAATTAATTTTTCTAATTCTATTACATAATTATCTACTTCGCTTTGTTCATTAATAGTTTTGTTTCTATCTATTGATGAAATATAATTTTCTACTGCTTCTTTTGTTTCTTCAGTATACCAATTATTTTTATATTCTGTTGTTGATTGATATTCTCTTATCTTAGCATCTACTGCTTCATAATTTGCTGGATTATATTGTAATTGATTAATTAATTTTTTTAATTCGCTATTTAAATTATCAACTAATGTTTGATTATTAATTTTGATATTTTTGTCATAAGTAGCTATAAAATTATCAACTGGAAGTCTTGAAGCTTCGGTATAAGAATCTTTGTTTTGTTCATACCATGAGATTGTTTCCAATAACTCATCATATATAGCAGGAGCATATTCTAAACCTTCTCTTGCATTATTAATATTATTAGCTATGTCTTCTATTTTCTCTTGTTCATTTGCTTTAAGTGATGTATCTATTTGATCAATAGAATTTTGCAATCTTTCCCAAGATTCTTCCGTGTATAAATCATATTTTTTATCATTTATAGTTACCTGAACTTTTTCTAGTTTTCTATTAGATAAATCTGAAACGTCATATGTAAGCCCAATGGCTTTTAAAGCTAATAAGGCCTCCGATACTGAATCATAATAACCATCGGCGTAAACTAATCCCGACGGAGAAACCATCATTGCTGTATTTAATTTATCAATTGCTTCAGTTACTTTATATTGTTCATCTATCGTATAATTTCTAGGTATACCTTCAACTTCAGAAATTATCGTTTGAAGATTATTCCAAGATTCTGTTGTATATAATTCATATTTTCCAATACTAGTTATGTTAGTTATAGCTCTTGCAGATGAAATTAAATTATCTAGTTCAGTATAACTAGCTGGAAACTTAGGTGGAATATAATCAGCAGCAGAATAAATTGATAGTTGAGTTACAGCATTATCAATATCTGATTGACTTAAAACTCTTGTTTTATAAACATTTAATGCAGATGTAAGAGCAGCCTTGGCTTTACTTTTGTCATATACTGAATCATCTAACATATCCAACTTCGATTGAACGTTATTTATGTGTTTCGATAAGGTTGATTTATCATATATTGTTAAATTAATAGTTGGATAACCATTTGAGCCAATACTAAAATTTGCATCTTGAAAGGTATTATAATTATAGCCCGTAATAGAACAATTGTTATTTTTACAATATTTAGCAAAAACAGGAATATATACAGTAACTGTACCATTAGTAACTTTTGATGGAGTTCCCCATAATCTATGATTATCTACCTGTATAAAAGTATCATCATCCAAACTATGTTTTTCTGTTAACTTATATTCATTATCATATTGGTCATAAGTAAAATAGTATGATATTCTTGGAGTTAAATCTTGATTATAAACTGTTTTTGCAGAGTCAGCTGACTGAGGTGCCTCAATGTATATATGGTTACCAAAATTTGACCTGTATGAAAAATTAACTTCCTGGTCATATAAATCTTCTGTTAGATCCATATAAATATCAGTTTTTGATATCTTTTGATAAAAATCTTCTCCAGTTCCTTTTTTATAAGCATAAGAATAAACTTTTGGTTCAGTACTATTTTGAGGAACCGTTTCATTATTAATCTTTGGTACAACATGATAAAAATCTATATCCACTGTATCATTATAAATATTACCATTCATTGTATAAGAAATGGTCATTGTTTCAGAAACATCATTATAGTTATAAGCATCTTTTACTACACCATTACATTTAAATGTATTAGATGTTTTTACTTCTAATTCGTTTAAAAAACCTTCGGTACAATAAAAATCTTGAGTACCACCATCCTTACCAGTTAATTGACCAGTACCAGTCATACTTACAGAAACGTTAGTCATTTTAAAATCACTATCATTTCTTATTGTAATTTTAAAGTTATCCCAATTATAAATAGTAGCACCTAAGTATTGCTCCCATCCACTTGGGTCACCTAATAAGACTTTTTTAGGAGTTTCAATTTCTACGCCTGCTGCAGAACCCTTTCTAACATTATTTACGCTTCCTAATGTATTTTTTATTAACGTAGGTGATAGCATCATTAAGAAAGCAACAAAAATCATAGCAACACAAGCTACTATAGTTTGTTTCTTACCAATTTTATCAATTTTTTTCATAATGCTATTTTTTATTTTTATTATTTTAGATTTCATAATAACACCTTTCACACTATCATTCCATTAATAATTTTAGCACATCCAATATTATATTTCAATATTTTAAAAAGAAAAAGGAATCTAAGTTCCTTTTTTTTATCTATTTGAGTAACTTGAACCTTTTGGAGGAAATATTATTACGTCGCGTGGATTAAATGTATGTTCTTCTAAACTATCTCCTTTTCCAACAGAATAGTATCTTGAATATCCATTTAAAATATCTTTATATCTTCCTGTTGCAAGTCCTAAATGTAAATGAGCTCCATAACATTGTCCAGTACAGCCTGATTTTGCAATTAGAGTATCTGATGTTACAACATCACCTTTTTTAACCAATTGTTTTGATAAGTGGCAATATATTGATGAATATGTTTTACCATTAATGTTATGCCATATAACTAATGAAATACCACATACTTCTCCTGTATAACCAACTACACCAGGTGCTACTGCATATACTGAAGTTCCCGTAGGCATTGCAATATCAATTGCAAAATGCTTATTTGCTTTATTGTTTAATATTCTATTTCCAAATTCACTTGATATTCTACCTGTTGTTGTTGGTCTTCTAAACGTTGTACCAACAGGTAGGTTTGTATTTCCTACTTTATTTGTACAAACACTTACCGTATCAGAATCTTTACATCCAAGTGACTTATAATATTTAAGTTGTGATTGCATTCCTTTAATTACCTGTTCTTCTGACTCACCTTCTGCATCAAGTTCACTTTGCTTCTGATTCAATACAATAATTTGTGTATCCTGTTCCTCTTTAAGTTTAACAAGTTCTTCTTTTTTGATAACTAAATCTTTCTTTATTTTTTCATTTTCTTTTATCATATTATTCATTTCTTCTACAACTTTTTTGTTATAAGATGAAATTTGTTCTGTTATTGATAATCTATAAATAAGATCTGTTATGCTTTCAGCTCCCATTATATATTCAATCATAGCTGAGCCTGAAGAAGAAATTTGATAATACCTCATTAATTCTTTTGTTTCCTCATTTTTCTTTTTAATATCTTTTTCTAACTGCTTGCTTTCCTCAGTCTTTGCCTTAATATTTTCTTCTGTTTTTGTTATATTTTGTTTTATTTCGGTTATTTTCTTTTGAGTTTCAGCTAAACTTTGAGTATTCATAGCTTTTTTTGTATTGGTATCATTTAACTTTTTTTGAGCAGCATCTAATTCTTTTTGAATATCGCCTATTGTCTTTGCATTGATTGTAGTTATTGGTATTAATAATAATATTAATATTACTAGTAAATAACTTAATTGTTTTTTCATTATATCTTTAAATACTTCCTTACTGCCCTATAACTACCAAACATACCAACAACAACACCTAGTCCTAATAATACTAACGATACAATATATATAAATGGTTCTGGAGTAACCAGCTTTATAAATGGTGAGAATAATTGACCATTAAAATGATTATATAATGCCGAATATCCATAAAGTGTAATAGCAACCGGAATTACAGCACCCAAAAAGCCTAAGCAAAAACCTTCTATTACAAATGGTTGCTTAATAGAAAAGTTAGATGCTCCTACAAGTCTCATTATCTCTATTTCTCTTTTTCTTGAAAAGATAGTAATTTTAATAGTATTAGTTATTAAAAACAATGTTACAAATATTAATGCTATCATTGCTACTATCATAGCTTTTTCTAGAAATTTAAATACAGATAAAAGACTTTCAACCATTCCTTGACCATATTTTACTTCTTTTATTAATTTTAAGTTATCAACTTTATTAGCAGTATCAGATATTTTTTCTGTATCTTTTACCTTTATTAATAAAGTATCATATAATGGGTTGCTTTCATCTGACCAGCTATCAATTATTCCCGATAGTGAGTCAGATGTATTTTTCATCTCATTAGCTATTTCTATTTTTGTTTCATGTTTTACTGATTCTACGTTTTTATATGTTTCTATTGTACTTTTTAACTCACCAATTTGTTCATCTGATGCATCTGTATCAATAAATGCTACTATTGTAAAATCTTCTTTTACCAGTTTTGTTATATTCTCAACGTTATAAGATACAATAAGTGCAACTGCAACTATTAAAAGAGTTATTGTTATACAAGATATAGATGCTATTGATAAACTTAAATTTCTACCAACACTTTTAAAACCATCCCTTATGTTTCTTATTAAAATCCTAAACCACTTCATGATTTTTATAACTTCCTTTCTCATAATCTTTTGTTAATTTACCATTATCTAAAAGAATAACTCTTTTTTTCATCTTATTAACCATTTCCCTATCATGAGTAGCCATGACAACAGTCGTTCCTAAATCATTAATTTTTTCAATTACCTTCATTACCTCTAAACTTGTGTCTGGGTCTAAGTTACCAGTTGGTTCATCACATATAAGTAGCTTTGGAGAATTAACTATCGCACGCGCTATTGCAACACGTTGTTGTTCTCCACCTGATAATTGATCTGGATAACTTTTAGTTCTTGACTTTAGACCAACTAAATCTAAGGCTTTTAATACCTTCCTTTTTATTTCATCTGATGGAAGACCATATATTTCAAGTGCAAAAGCAACGTTTTCATATACTGTTAACTTTGGTAACAACTTATAGTCTTGGAATACTATTCCAATTTTTCTTCTTAACTTATAAACCTTACTATTTTTTACTTTTGCTACGTTTATTCCTCCAAGATATATTTCACCACTGGTTGGTCTTTCTTCCCTATATAACATTTTAATAAGTGTTGACTTACCAGATCCTGATGCGCCTATTACAAATACAAATTCTCCTTTTTTTATATCTAAATTCATATTGTATAATGCATTAACACCGTTTTTATACGTTTTTTCAACATTTCGAAACTTAATAAATTCCACTAATATCACTTCCTTCACTACTATTACCCTTATAAGTTCCAGACGTTTGATAAGCATCTGTTACTAATATTACTGCTTTGGGATCTATATGTTCTATTCCCCCACTAACTTTAAAATAATCACCAGTTGGAACGACACACATTATCATTTGATCTTTCTTGTTTGTATAACCTCCCCTAGTACTTATTAATGTTATTCCAAGTTTTAATTCATTTAACAAATAATCTATAACATCATCATCCTTATCTGTCGTTATATATACAGCTTTATTATTGGAAATTCCAAGTACAACTTTATCAACCATAATATTTATTATATATAAAACTATCATGGCATATAAAACTCTCGTCCAACCAAATATAAAACCACCTGCTAATACTATTACACCATCTGTTATCAAAACCGCTGTTCCCATAGATACTTTAAAATATTTAGCAACAATTTGATTAATTATATCGGTACCACCAGTTGTAAATCCACTTCTAAAAACAATTCCTGAAGCAAAACCTACACAAACACCACCTATTATGACAATTAATAATAAATCACTATTATCGATTGCTATATAATTACCTATGCCTGCAGTTAATTTTACTGAAATTGGAAATAAAATCGAACCAACTAATGAGTCTATTGTTTTTCTCTTGCCTAAAAATATTAAACTTAAAATAAGAAAAATCACATTTAATATTAAAATCATTGTTGAGGGATCTATTAAGTTTTTAGTTAAAATTGAAATACCGCTTGCACCACCATATACAATATTATTTTTATAGAAAAATAAATTATATGCTACCGCGTATATTAAAGTACCTAATAATAGAAATATATACCTTCTTAATAGGTGAGCTTTATTAACCAATTTAAGTATTTTATACTGTTCTTTATTGTTTAGATTTTTAAATAATCTCATTTTATTCTCCCTTCAAGCTTATTTCTATAAATTCATCTATATAACCATCCATTACTTTTGCAACATTAGATGTTTCGTAACCTGTTCTATGATCCTTTACCATAGAGTATGGATGCATTACATAACTTCTTATTTGTGAACCAAATTCTATTCCACTATGATCACTTTTCATAGAGTCTATTTGATCTTTATTTTCCTTAAGTTTAATCTGATAAAGTTTACTTTTCAAAACCTTTAATGCAGTTTCTTTATTTTTAATCTGACTTCTTTCGTTTTGACAAGTAACAACTATCCCGGTTGGTAGGTGAGTGATCCTAACTGCACTATCTGTTGTATTTACTCCTTGTCCTCCTGCACCGCTACTACGATATACATCTATTCTAACATCACTATCTTTTATTTCAACGTTAACATCATTATCAAATGCTGGTGTAACATCTACTGCCGCAAAAGAAGTATGTCTTCTATTATTAGAATCAAAAGGAGATAATCTAACTAACCTATGAACACCTTTCTCATTTTTTAAATATCCATAAGCATAATTCCCTTTTACTAAATAAACTATAGTTTTTATTCCAACTTCATCTCCTGGAGTTTCATCTAAAACTTCATATTTATATCCTTTTTTTGAAAAATATTTGGTATACATTCTAGATAGCATATCTGCCCAATCGCAACTTTCTGTCCCACCTGCACCTGCATGTATTTCAAATATCGTATCATTAGCATCAAATTCTCCATTTAAATAAGCAAAAGTTTCTAACGATTCCATATCTTTCTTCGTTCTTGATAATAAAGTTTCAAATTCTGATATTTCATCACCTATACCGTTTTGCATTAATTCTATATATGTTTTTAAAACATCAATGTTATTTTTCATATCATTAATCGGATCTAACATTGCCTTTTTAGACCTTAGGTTATTTAATATGTCATTGGCTTTTTCTACATCATTCCAGAAACCTGATGCTGACATTTTAACTTCTATATCTTTTATATCACTCGTTAATTTATCGGCGTCAAAGTCCCCTCCATACAGTGTCAAATCTGTTTTTAAGGTCATCTACTTCGATAATATATTCTCTTAATTCTAACATAGTATCACCTATTTTTAATTATAGCACAAATTATGTACTAATAAAATGTCAAAACACAAAAAAATACTGGGATTATTTTCCACAGTATTTTTTTATTTAAATAATCAATAAGTTTTGTATTTGGTTGTTCAAATGCATATCCAGATATTTCCTTTTTCATAACTTTTTCTTTTACTAACTTTTTTGGATTTTTAATCATCCATAATCCCTTATAAAACCTACTAATTTCCACAATAGTTTTTTTATTTCTCATTACTGACGCAAGGTCCTTTGTATTGGAAAATTTGGGAGCGGTTGGAAGCACTTGTCT
>CANQAS010000002.1 GCA_947589535.1 uncultured Bacilli bacterium
TTTTATGCAACGCTCTAAATATTATGATCAAACAGAGGATTTATATACATTAAGAGCATATAGCCAGCTTATAAAAGTAAAAGAAAAAATTAACACAGAAATCACTGCAGAATGTGATGGATATGAAGAGATTGGCGCGAATGAAATTACTGGTAACAATTTAAGAGACATAACACCTGATGATATAAAATTTGGTGGTTTGTCTAAATTATACATTACTGGTTATATGGCGGATCCACGTTATGATAATGATTATAATTTTAACAGATATTTATTAAGACTAAAGAAAACCACCAATGATAAATCTTCTTATAGGTTAATAGGAGAGTTTCAAGTCCAAGATGAAAATAGTGATGAAAATAGTAAAAAATACACTAGGTATGCATCAATTAAAATAGATAATCCTAATCCAAATAGGCATTGTAATTTAGGAGGATAAAAGCATGAAAAAACTGAATAATAAAGGTATGACGTTAGTAGAATTAATAGTAAGCTTTCTTATAGTATCGGTTGCAATGCTTTATTTTTTTCAAACTTTAAGAACCGTTCAAAATATTTATAAGAAAGCAAGAGAAGAAACTCAAAAATTTATTGATATTGATTATGCTTTTAGAATAGTTGATGCTAAATATCAACAATTGATAAATAATGGTGAAACATTAGACGCTAATTTTTTTAATGATATTGAAAGTATAATAAATCTTGAAGATGATTCAAGTTTTGAAATTTGCAAAGTAAAAGGAACTGATGGAGTAATTGCACTTTCTTTTAACTTTTATATTGTAAATAACACTAAAAGTTCTCACAGTATTTTATACGAATATACAAGTGAAGAAATTTCTGGAATTGATGAGTGTGACCTGAATGTTTTATCTCCTAACGTTATAAATGTTAATCCAGATGAAAATAATACTTCAAATAAAGCAAGTAATAATGATCAGAATCTAACAAAACAGCAAAAAGATGAAACTACTAAAACACAAAGTGATGATGATAAAAAAGAGTCTTTAACTACTGAAACAAAAAAAGCAACAACGACAAAAACAACAACAACGACAAAAACAACAACAACAAAAAAAACGACAACAACAACTAAAAAAACTACTGCAAAGAAAACTACTACAACAAAGAAAAAAACCACAACAAAGAAAACTACCACAACAAAGAAAAAAACCACTACAAAGAAAACTACCACAACAAAAAAAGGAACACCAACTGGAAAATTAGCATATCCTTTACCAAGCGGAAAAGGAAAATGGTCTGATGGTACTAAAACTTCAAAGGATCATTTGCATTATAGTAGCTCATATGGTGGTGGTTGGCACGGTGGTAACGATTTAACCGTTGCTAAAGGTACTAATGTTTACGCTATGGATGGTGGTGTTATCGTAAAAGCTGATACTACTACTAATAAATGTTCTAAAAATCAGAGTTGTAAAAGTGAAGGGTATGTTCATTTTGGTAAGTTCGTATTAATTAAACATGTAATTAGTAGTAAAACTTATTATACTGTTTATGGGCATTTAAATAAAATTAGTGTAAAAGTAGGCGATAAGGTAAATAAAGGAGATAAAATTGGAGAATCAGGAAATACCGGAAACTCAACAGGAGCACATTTACATGTCGGAATGTCTTATAATAAATATGATAATAATGGATATCCAATATATAGTAAAAATGTTATTGCGCCTTACGTATACATAACAGGTGATAAAAAAGGAAAATCTTATGTAGGTGATACTGGAAAAAACAAATAATATTAAATCAAAATAATCTAAAAATAAGGTATTTATTATATCTTATTTTTTTATTTTCTAACATGCCAAAAGTTTGCATGTGAATACATATACCCCCAAAATTTAATAATATATATGCTAAAATAAATTTTGGTATGATATTTATATTTAGTGAAGATAATTTAATTATTCCGCCAGTCATTTCTAAAAAACCATTAATTATACAATTAGATAGATATGATAGATTAAAAATACTAGATATTAAAGTTACTAATATGTTAAACGTAGTTACTATTCCAAAAATCATTAATAATGAATTAATACTGTTTTTTATTGATTCTATTAATGATTTTATCATGCTTTTTTGCTCTAATTTTATATGTTTATTATTATTTTTATTTAACTTATTTCTATTTAGATAAGCTTTAAAGAAATTATTTATCCATAAAAGTAGTAGAAGTAAAAAACCTATTTTGGCACTTTTAAAAACGCCTACACCAACACCACCAATTACAAATAATGGATTTATAAAATGTGTTGAACAAAGTAGGCTTTCTGCCTCTTTTTCAGTTATAAGTTTTTTATCAACATATTCATTTATATAAACTGCGTTACTTGGTGTTCCTGTTAGCATAGAAATCATAAATAATCCAGTTGTTATATCATTAAAATTAAAAAATGTATTAAAAAAACGTTTTATGAAATTTGGAATTATTAAGTGTATGTTGTTTTTAATTAATAAACTACCAAGTACCATTGTTGGAAAAAGCGATGGAAATATTTTTAAAATAAACATTATAGAAGATGCTTTAACACTTTCTATTATTGTTTTAGAATTAAATAATAATAGAAATTCTAATAAAAGTAGTATATAAATTAAACATATGTTTTTTTTACTTATCATATTTTTTTTCCTTTAATATAACTTATTAATATATAATTACCAATATGATAAATAAACGGTTTTAAATTGGCTTTTTATAAAATTTGTTATATAATTATAAACAGGTGATAGAAGTGAGGCGTAGTGAAGTAGATAGAAAAAAAGTTAGTCCTATGATGAGACAATATTTAGAAGTTAAGGATAATTATGAAGATGTTGTTTTGTTTTATAGAGTAGGCGATTTTTATGAAATGTTTTTTGAAGACGCAACAAATGTATCTCGTGATTTGGAACTTACTTTAACGGGTAAAAATGCTGGTTTAGAAGAAAGGATACCAATGTGTGGTGTTCCGCATCACGCAATTAACTTATACTTAGACAAATTAATAGAAAAAGGATATAAAGTTGCAATATGTGATCAAGTCGAAGATCCAAAAGATGCTAAAGGAATAGTAAGAAGAGAAGTAACTAGGGTTGTTTCTAAAGGAACCGTTATGTCAGATGAGATGCTTGATGCAAAAAGTAATAATTTTATTGGTGCTTTAAAAGATTTAGGACATTGTTTTTCTCTTTCTTATGCAGATTTATCCACTGGTGAATTTAATGCTGTTTTAGCAGAATATGATCTTGATAAAATAATTACTGAAATAGTAAATGATAATATTAAAGAACTAGTAGTTAATGGAAATATTGATATTAGAATAATAGATGCATTAAAAAATAGATATGGTATTTTAATATCCCGTGAAGAAAATGATAGTGAAATAAAAGAGTATAAACATTTATATGAAGATATAAAAGATGTTAGAATAATAGCATCATTAAGCGTGCTTTTAAACTATTTAAATAATAGTCAAAAAAGAAGTTTAGAGCATTTACAAAAAGTTAGTATAAAAGATTATAATAAGTATTTAAAAATGGATATTCATACTAAAAGGAACCTTGAATTAACTGAAAGTTTAAGACTTAAAGAAAGGACTTATTCACTTTTATGGCTTCTTGATAAGACAAAGACCGCAATGGGGTCACGTATGCTTAAACTTATGATAGAAAACCCGCTAACAGATAAAGCAGAAATAGAAGAAAGATATGATATGGTATCTAAGTTACTTGAGGAATTCATAATTAAAGATGAGATAAAAGATTTATTAGATGAGGTATATGACTTAGAAAGATTGTGTGGTAGAATTTCTTTTGGAAACGCTAACGCAAGAGACTTATTACAATTAAAAAGTTCCATTAAGGTATTACCTAGAATAAAAGAGATAGTAAAACAGTTAGGTTTTAACTTAAGAATAGATGATTTAAATGATTTATATAACTTGTTAGAAAAAAGTATTTATGAAAACCCTCCTATAGGAATAAAAGAAGGTTATTTAATCAAAGAAGGATATAATAGTGAACTAGATGAGTTAAAAGTTGCTAGAAAAGGTGGCAAAGACTTTATTGCACAGCTTGAAGAAGTAGAAAAAAAAAGAACTGGCATAAAGAATTTAAGGGTAGGATACAACAGGGTATTTGGTTACTACATAGAAGTATCTAAAGGAAATAGTAAGCAAGTTAAAGAAGAATTTGGCTGGGAAAGAAAGCAAACGCTTGCTAATAACGAAAGGTTTATTACTCCAGAATTAAAGGAAAAAGAATCTATGATTCTAGGTGCAGAGGAAAAGATAATTAACTTAGAATATGCTTTATTTACGGATATAAGAAGTAAGGTAAAAGAAGTTATACCAACTATTCAGCTTACGTCTAAAATGATTGCTAAATTAGATGTTATGCAATCATTTGCAACCGTTACTGAAAATAATAATTATGTAAGACCGGTTTTAAATGATAATAAAGAAGTTAGAATAATAGATGGTAGACATCCTGTAGTAGAAAAAGTTTTAAATGGTGAATTTGTTTCTAATGATATTATATTTGATGAGGGATGTTATTTAAAACTTATTACTGGGCCTAATATGGCTGGTAAATCTACTTATATGAGACAAATGGCTAATATAGTTATAATGGCTCAAATAGGATGTTTTGTGCCTGCTAAAGAAGCTTATTTACCTGTTTTTGATAAGATATTTACTCGTATTGGAGCTTCGGATGATTTAGTTTCTGGAGAATCTACTTTTATGGTAGAGATGATGGAAGCTAATAAGGCAATAGAAGGTGCCACCGAAAAGAGTTTAATATTATTTGATGAGTTGGGGCGTGGTACCGCAACATATGATGGTATGAGTCTTGCTCAAGCAATAATTGAATATATTCATGATAATATTAAGGCAATTACTTTATTTTCAACCCACTATCATGAATTAACATCATTGGCAGAACACAAAAAACACATCAAGAACGTACATGTATCTGCCTATGAAGAAAATGGTAATATAACTTTCCTTCATAAAATAAAAGACGGAAGCGTTGATAAAAGTTATGGTATTCACGTTGCTAAGCTTGCCAACTTGCCAGATGTTTTAATTAAAAGAGCAGATGAAATATTAAAAAGTTATGAAAAAGATAATCATAATCATGAAGTAGTTAGTCAAATTAGTATGAATTTTGAAGAAACTATTGCTCATGATAATAAATATGATATAATTAAAAAGAGATTGGAAGAGATAAATCCACTTGATATTTCTCCAATGGAAGCTTTAAACGTTTTATATGAATTAAAAGAAGAGATGAATAAAAAGGATTAGGTGATAAACATGAACGAAGAAGAACAAAGACCAAAGGATATTAAAATTCCTATAAAAGCAATAGTAGAACAAGCGATGACTACTAATGGTGCTAAATATGAAGAAGATGAATTTAATTTACTTAGAAAATATTTCATTGCGTGTTTAAATCTAGGGTATATGCAACCAAAAGATTTAGTACCTATGGTTAATAAGTTTGCAAGTAAAGTAAAATTTATCGTACTAAATTATAATAATGTTAATAAAATGGATTATTATGTGATTAGTAATGGGGTTTTATACATTAATGGAGCTTTAAAAGATACTAATGATGCTTTTTATCAAATAAATTTTTATAAGGCTGTTAGTGAAACTATCTTTGGTATGCATGATAGTCATATTGGACTTGCAAATGCGTTAACGAATATGACTGCTGAAAAAATATATAATATGGATGTTAATGCTTCTAGAATAGTTATGCCTAAGACTGACAATGAAATGTTATTTAATAATGTACAAATACAAGTTCGTTCTGGTTATATGAACTATAATTTAATTATATCTTTATTAAAGCAATTCTTTATTTGTAAAGGTATAAATGAAAATAGGGTAATTCATGATATGTATTTTGAAGGGTACGATACAGTAATAGCAAGAGTACTTCCAAATGATAGTAATACTAATTTATTATTGCAAGTACTTGATAATTTAACTATTATGTACATTCAAAGAAAAGTAATGAATAAACCTAGTGATAAAGAAAAAGAGTTACTTGATAAATATCAAATAATAGTAAATGATATGTTTACAAAAATGGATCAGAATTATTTTGCTTTTTGTGCATTAGTAACAACTGATGAATTAAGACAAAAATGCATGAAGAAATTTGACAGTAATTTATAGAAGTTAGGTGATATAAATGAATCGAAATGAAGCAAGGGTAGTTATAATGACTATTTTGTATCAAATATTTATGTATCAAAAAAATGGCATTGAATATAATGTCGATGAAGTTATAAAAGAAAATCTTGAAATTGATAATGAATTTGTTAAAGAAATGTCAAAAGGCGTATTAGAAAAGAAAGATAAATTATTTGACATTGCAAATAGTAATTTAAAAGATTGGAAAATGGATCGTTTAGGATTAACCGATCAAGCAATATTATCACTTGGAATATATGAACTTTTGTACACTGATACGCCAGAAGTTGTAGCGATAAATGAAGCTGTTGAATTGGCTAAGAAATATTCAGATGAAAAAGTTAAAAACATGATAAATGGTGTGCTTGATAAAATATATCATGAAAAAATCGCATAAGAAGTACTATGATAGCATTTTCTGTTTTAAAAAAATTAAAGGTATGATATAATAATCTCATTTGAAGGAGCTGAAAAGCAGATGAAATTTGTAGTAAATTATGATGTTTTGAAAAAGATATATCAAAGTAAAAATGGCTATGGAATTGAAAGATATTTAATAGGGGGATTATGCGGAGTTGCTACTGGTATGTCATTATGCATACCTTCCTGGATTAATTCTGTTCAAAATGGTGAAAATGTAATTCCAAATGTGATTTTATCAGGTACTGGTGGGGTTATAACGGTAATTTTAGCTTCCAAATATTTTCAAAAACTTAATATGGAATCAGCAAAACAAGTTGCTGATTTTCAACTTAGACTGTTTGTAAATCAATTACATAATATTGAAGTTAGAACTTCTTTAGAATTATTAAAAGATGCTAAACTAAATCAAACTAATTATAAAAGAGTATATAGTGATAATGATATTAAAATACCAAAACTAATGCAAATTAAAGAGATTACTGTTCCTCTTACTAATGGTTATGAAGAAACAATATTGCAAGAACACATATTCGGTGATAAAGATTATAAAATATCGGTAGGAGAACTAGGTAAAAAAAGAGAAACTAAACTTGTCAAAGCAAGGATGAACGCATAAAAAGTGCAAGAAGCATCAACATCTTGTACTTTTTTAATTTTTTTATTTTATCTTAGAAAATTTTAAAAGTTTTATCTGATGATAAATATCAGAAAATTTAATAATGGGTTAGTTATTCATTTTATCTTAATATAATAGAAAGACGGCATATCCATGAAAATTGAAAGATAAAAAAACGTACTTACCCAACGGACTGTACGCTTTTTACTTAGATGTGATTAAGAAAAACTACTAATCTTAAGTTATGTGCTATTACTAATTAAATTACATAAATATTATTTTTTTAATATATCTAAAACGTGGCTTGAAGCACCTAAAAGTTCGGGTCTTTCACATATAGAAAGATGATATTTGATATAAGTATCAAAAGTTTTACTATCCATTTTATTAATTATTTTCCTTATATAATCAGAAGCTCCATCTTGAGAGAGTATCTTTATCCTTTTAAGTTCTGCTAAATTATTAAATCTATTTATATCTTCTAACCTTACCATGCTATAAAGATCTGTTTTTTTTGGAGTAATATGAAAATTTTCATCTATTTCATTATTTTTTATAGCATCCATTATATTATTATCTTTAAAACCATGTGTAATTATTGCATATTCATTCATATAATAACTAACTAATATAACCCCATCATCTTTTAAAATTCTTTTAGCTTCTTTAAGAGCTTTTAATTTATCATTCTCATTTATTAAATGATATAATGGTCCAAATAAAAGTACCATATCAAAGGAATTGTCTTTGAATGAAGAAAGATTAGTTGCATTACCTAAAAAGGCTTTTACAGGGCTTTTTTTTGCCTTTAATGTCATTAGATTATGCTTTATTAGTTCTACAGCAGTAACATCATATCCTTCATTTGCAAGAGCTACTGAATAAGCACCAGTACCTGCTCCTATATCTATAATTTTAGGTTCTTTAAAGTTATTTAGGTAATGATGAATGTATTTCATCGCGGTTATAAATTCAACCATACCATGTCTATGTGTTAATCTTTTATCTTCGTTAAATTTATTATAATAATTAATTAAATTTTTTTCATTCATGTTTATCACCAATAATATAATACCTTTATTTTTAAAATAAGACAAATAAAAAAAGGATTATTTCCTTCTTCTAAGCACATTTATGTTTTTACCAATAGTTGCGGTAACTATATTATTTTCTGGTGTAAGTATTATTTTTGATTTCTCACCATCGTTATCAAAAGCATGGTTTGGAAGACTATCATTAAAGGTTAACTTTATATTTTCACCTGATAAAGTTATAACATTATTTTTGTATCTTGAAAAATCAATATCATTTTTCATATAATCTCTAAATATTAAAGCAATTAGCTTAGAATCTAAATTTTTAACTAAAAGTAATTCTAATTTATTATCATCTAATTTAGCATTTGGAAATAAATCAACCCCACCAAATCCATTTGAATTAGTAATAGCGCCTAATATACAATCTGTTTGACCTTTATTTCCATCTACATCAAACGAAATATTATATATAGGTGGTTTATTCATTAAACTAGGTATAGCATATGCAACATAACCAAAATGATGTAAATTCTTTTTAAACCAAGGTGATGTAACATAAGGAATATAAGATAAAAATCCAAATGCCGATACGTAAGATGCGGTTTCGTTATTTATCAGCATAGAATTTAAACTAACTTTTTCACCGTTAACAATATCATCTGTTATTAAAAATGGATCATTATACCTTACGTTATAGTTTTTTGCCATATCGTTTGTTGTACCAGTTGGTATGTGTGAGTATAATCCTTTTTGGTTAATTTTGTTAAAAGCACTATAACTTTCTGATACAGTACCATCACCTCCAAGAGTTAATATAAGTGCATCTTTTTCATCATGCTCTTCAATTAATTTTTTTAAATGTCCTTCATATTCACTTTTATAAAATTCCGTTTTAATCTCATATCTTTTATTAGCGCGCATTATACCAGTTAGCATCTCTTTTTTAAAGTTAGTAGCTATTGGGTTATAAATTACTTTACATTTTTTAATATTTTCCATAAATTTAACTCCTAATGACATATATAATAGCATAATTTTAAAAAAATACAATTATTTTATATTAAAAATGTTGCATATTATTATAAAAACATTTATAATAACATTACTTAAAAGGAGGTTTTAAGTTGTTTAAGTATTTTAATAGAGAATCAAATGAAATGAAATATACTGTTCCATATAAGGAAAGATTGAAAAAAAGAACTAAAGAAATATGTCAGGGAATCAATTGTACTGAAGAGGATATGATAAATCTTGAGACTTTGGCAAGAATGTCTGTACCAGAAGAAAAACTCAAAATAGAATCTGTAAAAAGAATATCCAAATATTCAGCGGATTATGAAGAATTTATAAGAGCAAGATTTTTTAGAGGATTATCCCCAGAGGAATTCGAAAATGATGAAAGTATAATGTTAGAATTTAATTTTATTAAATCTCAAGTAAAAAAAGACTTTATGAATAAAACGGAAAAGTATTTTAGTTACATGGTTCCTATGGTTGATGAAACTTTTGAAGAATACGCTAAGAGGGTATTTGAGACGATTAATAATAAAAAATCTAAAGAATATGATAATATAGAAGACTATTATCTAATTAGCAATAAGGATTTGTTAAATCTTTTATCTTTTGATTTCGAAAAACCAAAAATTATTAATGAAGAATTAGTAGATTTATATGCACTTAAAAATGCAATCTGTGAAGAGGAACTTTTGTTAACAATTTTTAAAAAATATCAAGAACAAATAAAACATGTATATTTACAATTAACAATGGACAAAAGCATTGCCGTTTTACTTGTATACGGTTATAATTTAATGCATACTAAAGATATATATGATTCATTTCTTAAAAACAAGAGTATAATTTATTCAAAATTTAATAATACATATGAGAAAATCAATGAGTTAAAAAAAGAAATTAAAGATGATGGTAATAAAACAGCAGATCATAATATAGAATTTTTATATAAAGATTATGAAGAGTTACCTATGCGTGAAAAGATGGTTAAACCTATTTATAATCCTGGTAAGTATGCTACTTTTTATGCGACAGCTGATCAAATGCAAGAATATTTAGATTGTAAGGTAATGTCAAGACAATTTGCAGATTCTATTTTAAATCATGGTATAAAAGATTTTTCTGATGCATTATCTTATACACTTGAGTGTTATGCTGATACTGAAGATGAAAATTCTATAAGACATGCTATAAATGGTGTTGCTAAAGAGTTAAGAAGAAAAGATAATAAAATTTCAAATAAAAAAATCAAAGACATCGAAAAAGTATTAAAAAGTATCTAATATGATACTTTTTTTGTTTATTAATTGCACCTTATTAAGAAAAATGGTACAATAGAATTATAAAAAATAGGTGAAAGATATGGATGATAAATATTTAAGTGTAACAGCCCTTACTAGATACATTAAATATAAAATTGATAATGATAAAAACTTACAAGAAGTGTATTTAAAAGGGGAAATATCTAATTTTAAAGCACATACTCGTGGGCATTACTATTTTACTATTAAAGATGAAAATTCTCGGATAAACGCCATTATGTTTAGTTTTAATGCATCCAAACTTAAATTCATGCCAGAAGATGGGATGAAGATATTAGTAAAGGGTAAAATAAGTGTTTTTGAATCAACTGGTAATTATCAAATATACGTAGAAGAAATGCTTGAGGATGGTGTTGGTAATTTACACATTGCTTTTGAACAGCTAAAGAAAAAATTAGGAGAAGAAGGCTTATTTGATTCAAAATATAAAAAAGAAATACCAAAAATTCCCATGAGGATAGGTATTATTACAGCATCAACCGGAGCGGCAATTAAAGATATTTTATCTACCATTAAAAGAAGGTTTCCTATTTGTAAAACGATTCTATTTCCATGTTTAGTTCAAGGAGAACTTGCTAAAGACGATATCGTAAAAAAACTAGATATTGCAGATAATTATGATTTAGATGTAATAATACTTGGACGTGGTGGTGGATCAATTGAAGATTTATGGCCATTTAATGAAGAAATTGTTGCACGTAAGGTATTTTCTTGTAAAACTCCGATAATAAGTGGAGTAGGGCATCAAATAGATTTTACGATATGTGATTTTGTTTCTGATGTAAGAGCAGAAACGCCAACTGGAGCAGCAGAAAGAGCAGTTCCAAAGTTATCTGATTTATTACTAGAAATAAGTAACTATGAATCAAGATATACTAATAGTATTAAAAGGATACTTGAAACCAATAAATTAAGACTTAAAAAATTATCTGAAAGTTATGTTCTTAAAAATCCACTTGGTTTATATGAAATAAAAGAACAAAAGCTTGATAATATAATCGATAAATTAAATACCAGTATGAATACTATTATATATACTAATAAATCTAAATTAGAAATTATAGAAAATAGCATTATATTTAAAGAACCAAGTATTTTGTATGATAATAAGTTAAAAAAGACCAATCATTTGATTGAAAAATTAGAAATACTTAATCCTTTAAACGCATTAAAAAGAGGCTACTCAGTAACTAAAAAAAATGGTAAATGTATATCTAGCATAAAAGATATAAAAGTTAATGATACAATTGATGTTAATGTAAAGGATGGAAATATAAAGGCTAAAGTAATGGAGGTTAATAATGGCTAAAGAAGAAGCAAAATTCGAAGATAAGTTAAATGAGCTTGAAAAAATGGTAAGTGAATTAGAAAGTGGAGACGTTGACTTAGAGGATGCAATAAAAAAATACACTACTGCTATGAAACTTGCAAAAGAATGTTCAGAAAAACTAAAAAATGCCGAAGAAAGTGTAAATAAAATATTAATGGAAAATGGTAAAGAAGAAGACTTTAATGTTGAAGAATAATTATAATATTGAACCACGTATAAGATAATCTGTGTTTTAGAGAGCTAAAATACATTATGTATATAAATATGTGGATTTAGAGTTAGAGAAAACAGATATTAAAAATGATTACTTAAAAAAAATATAAATAATTAGGAGGAATATATGACATTAGTAATTATGGCTGCCGGAATGGGTTCTAGATTCGGCGGATTAAAACAAGTAGAACCAGTAGGACCAAACGGGGAATTTATTTTAGATTATTCCATATATGATGCAATTAAAGCTGGTTATAATAAAGTGGTATTTATAATTAAAGAAGAAAATTACGATTTATTTAGAGAAACGATTGGAAAAAGAATTGAATCTAAAATAAAGGTTGAATATGCATTTCAAAGGATAGAAGACGTACCATCTGGTGTTAAAATTCCTGAAGGAAGAGTAAAACCATGGGGAACTTCACACGCTATACTATCCGCGAAAAATTATGTAAATGAACCATTTTCTATAATAAATGCTGACGATTTTTATGGCCTTGATCCTTATGTAAAAACAAAAGAATACTTTGATAAAGTAACGGATAGTAATGAATATGCTATGGTAGGATATAACGTAATAAATACCATGAGCGAAAATGGTTCTGTTAAAAGAGGAATTTGTAAGAAGGACGATAATGGCAATCTAACTAGTTTAGTTGAATCTAGCATAGAAAAAAAAGATGGTAAGATAATAGCAACATCGTTAGAAGATGAAAACAATGTATTTGAAATCAATGAAAATGATTTAGTATCAATGAATTTCTTTTGCTTTAAACCTTCTTTATTTAATTATTTAGAAGAAGAAATGGTAGAATTTTTTGAAAATCATAAAAATGATTTAGATAAATGTGAATTCTTAATACCAACTAGTGTTTTTAAAATAATTAATGAAGGTAAAGTAAACGTTAAAGTATTAGATACGAATGAAAAATGGTATGGTGTAACTTATAAAGAAGATAAAAAAGACTTAGTTGATGCAATTAACCGTATGATAGACGAAGGAAAATATCCTAAAAATTTATGGGATTAATTTCCTTTTTTATTACCATTTTTTATCACTTATTATTAAAAAAAATATAGTCATAATAATAATGTAATTCGGATTACAAAAGGAGCATAAAAATGTTTTTTAAAAAAATTAAAAGTTTTATAGCAATTATTTTAGTTGCTACATTTATTATGCCACAAACTTTGCTTGCTTATTCTGATTATATAATAGCAGGTGGAGAAAACATCGGACTTCAAATTAATAATAATGGAGTTATAATAGCAGGTTTTTATAAAGTAGGTGATATATCTCCAGGAACTGATGCTAATTTAAAAGCCGGTGATACCATAGTTAAAGTAGATAATTATGATGTTAAAACAATAGATGATTTTATAACATCTATAAAAAATAGTAATCAAAAAAGTTTAAAAATCACTTATAAAAGAAATAATAAAAGTAGTGATACAACTTTAAATTTAGTCAATGAGGATGATACTTTAAAAACAGGACTTTATGTTAAAGATATGGTGTCAGGAATAGGAACTCTTACGTTTATTGACCCCAAAACTAAGTTATATGGTGCGCTAGGACATGAAGTAATTGAAGGAACAAGCGGTATTATGTTAAACGTAAAAGATGGTAAAATTTATGATTCGAATGTTAATAGTATAGATAAATCTACCAGAGGAGAACCTGGTGCTAAAAATGCTAATGTAAATTCAAATGATGTATTTGGTGACATAAAAGAAAATACTACATCAGGAATATTTGGTAACTATACAAAAGAAATAAATAAAAATAAACTATATAAAGTAGCAGAATATGAAGATATAAAATTAGGTAAGGCTAAAATCATAACCGTATTAAAAGATAATATAAAAAAGGAATATGAAATAAACATAATTAAAGTAACTAATGATGATAATAGTAATAAGAATATATTATTTGAGGTAACAGATGATAGTTTAGTTGAAAAAACTGGAGGAATTGTTCAAGGAATGAGTGGATCTCCTATAATTCAAGGAGATAATATAATAGGTGCAGTAACAAACGTAATAGTTAATAATCCTAAAAGAGGATATGGAATATTAATTACAACGATGCTTAAAGAAGCTGAAAATTAGGAACTAAAAGTTCCTTTTTTTCATATAAAATTAAAATGGTTCTGTTTCTGCTATTGAAAGATTTTTATTTCGATAGTTTTTAAATACAATATATAAACCAATAATAGCGGATATTATTGCAAATATCGAAGTTTCTATTTGAAGAAGTAAATCATTTTCATCGTCGTCGTGATTTTCTTTAGCTATACCATATTGCTTATAATTCACATATAAAAAACACGCAGCAATTATAAATACTAAAATAGTTTGAAAAAGTGCTAAATTTTGTGCTTCTTTCTCACTAAATAATCTTCCTTTTTTCTCTAAAGATAATTTCTTATCATACGATAGTGAAAAAGATATTATCAGTGTTATAATAAATCCTACAGTTGCTACCATTTGAAGATCTAAAAATTTTATTTTTTGATTATTTGTTTTTTCCTCGTTTGTCATAATATATTATATTTAATAAAAAAAAGAATACAACAGTATTCTAATTATTATACATAATAGGAGATAGTATTGCTATTATAGCAGATCCAACCATCGCAAGTAATGCGAACCATACTAAAACTTTACTCCAATTTATTCTGAATTTTTTCTTTTTCTTCTTACTTTCATTAATATTTTTAGACATTATAATCACCTCTTAAAATAATTATAATATAAATTTTATTAAAATAAAAGTAATAAAAAAAATCTTTATTAATATAGTTTATTAAGGAGATTAAAATGAAGAAAATAATAAACTATTTAAACGAACCATTAAAAAAAGAAAAGAAAATTATAATATTTAATATAATAATATTTTTAGTAGGATTAGTATTTGGATCACTATTTATTAATTTTGTTGGAAATTCTGATAAAAAAATATTAGTTGATGAAGTAGGGGAGTTTTTTACTTGTGTTAAAAATCTTGATAAAAGTATATTTGGATTAGGAGCATTTGAAAGTATTTTAATAAATAATGTTGTTCAAATTATTATAATATTTATATTAGGAATATCTATGATAGGTATATTTGCTGTTATTTTTATATTATTTTTTAAAGGTTTTACAACTGGTCTTACAATAGGTACAATAATTTATAAATATTCATTAAAAGGTATTTTAGGATCCTTATTATATATCTTTCCGTGTCATGTAGTATGTATAATAATTTATTTATTTTTATCTTTTTACTCTGTATATGTATCTATTAGGTTTTTAAAATCATTGCTTACTAAGAAGAGTTTGGATTTTAAAACTTTTATTGGTAAATACTTTTTAGTTTTTATAATTTCATTAATTTTTATCATAATAATTTCATTAATTGATGCTTATGTAACACCTATATTATTAAAATTATTTACATTTTTAATATAATTATTTTATTTACCTTATAATTCTATTATTTTTTGTACAATAGTTGACAAAAATGTAAAAAAGCGTAAAATTGTATGTAGAGTAGATAGAGTAGAGGAGAGAGATAATATGGATAAACTTAACGAAATTTTACAAGAGGTAGGGATTTCTAAAGTTAAACTTGCAAAATACTTGGGCGTATCTCGCCAAATGATTTATAATTATTTAGAAATGAATGATATTTCTAAGTGGCCAAAAGATAAAAAAATGAAATTATTTAATTTATTAGATATTAAAGAAGCAAATGACATTGATAATATAAAAGTAGATGCTGAATTTATAAATAAAGTTGATATGGTATTAAATGGTGAATCTTCTAATATTAGTGTAGCTCATTCTGAAACAATAGAATTTAAAGAACTAAAACCAAGAGAACAAGAATTGTTAAATGATATTATTTTCTTAATAAAAGAACGTTTTATAGAAAATTCTACAGACGCATATATAACATATAAATATTTACTTAACTTTGTACAAGGTTTAGAAAATGTTAAAGAATTAAAATACATGATGGGATATATTGATAAGTTACTAGGATTTGTTAATCCAGAAGAATATTCTTTTAATGAAGATGAGCAATTTATATTTGAAAGTATTATGCACTCAGCTATGACTTTATATC
Organism: uncultured Bacilli bacterium; assembly: GCA_947589535.1. GTDB lineage: Bacteria > Bacillota_I > Bacilli_A > RF39 > UBA660 > Aphodocola. Next base: position 16,282 of record CANQAS010000002.1, read on the forward strand.
GTAATGGTGGTGCATCAAAAACTAAGCTTGCTGAACAGCATAAAAAGTTTGTTGCTGAAATAGAACATAAGAACGAGGAAAAACTTTCTAGAACCCAAGAAATAAATTCAGCAAAGATACAAGCATTGCATGAATTAGGCTATACAGAAATTAATCAAACAAACGCATCCGAGGTACTTGCTAAGATAGCTGAAATACAGTCTCGTGATGTTTAGTTCACTGCTTTTTCTTAGTTCATATAATACATATTATGTTAACATTTAATTTTTGAGAAATAAAGATAGTTGTTATATTATATAACTATCTTTTTATTATACATGTTTACTCTTCTATTAACCTATATTTGTATCTTAATTGTTTATTTAGAAAACAACATAACATATGATATTTTAAATATAAAATTAAATTTTAAATATTTAATTAATAATTATTTTTAGCCTATTTTAAAGAATTTAAATACATGATATATAATTAATCGTTTTAGCTAAAAAAGAGGCTAATATAGCCTCCTACTCCCCTTTTAATATATCTATAGTAGGGGTAGTATTATAAAAAGATGGGATTATGATTAAATATAATATCTTTCCATATAAATAGTATATTTATTTATTTCCTTTAATACATCATTATCCAAATATGAAATGTGATCTAAATCTTTTTCTTTTTCTTTCAACGGCATTTGTATAAAACCAAGTTTAGTATATAAAGAAATTGCAGCTTCACTTCCTTTTAAGGTATATAATATTAGTTTTTTATAATTAGTAGCATGTAAATATTTTATTAATTCTTTTATAAGTAAGGTACTTATTTCTTGGTTTCTATATTTTTCTTCAGTATATACACTACATAATTCAGCAACATCAGCATCTACTTTTCTTATTGAAGCTGAAGATATAGCTTTATTACCATCATACATCAATAAAATTTTTTCTAATAAATTAATTTCATGTAATGATGACATTCCCCAACTTTTTCTTAAAGGAATTAAATTATTTTGATAGTCATCTATTTTTTTACATAAACTTATGAAATCTTTGTTGTTATGTTTTACTTCTTTTATTTCGTACATTATTCTTGCCACTCCATCATATCTTTTAATTTATTTCTATTCTTTCTTCTTGGTTTTTGATTTGGATATCCTAATAATAATCCACATACTAATTCCATATCTTCATGATGAGTTATTTTTTCTATTTCTTTTTCTATGTATACCGTATCTAAAATCCATAGTGAACCAATATCTAGCTCAGTTGCTCTTAGACACATGTTTTCTATGCACGCACCAAGTGATAATCTATCTCCTTTAGCCCATACCTCATCATTTGGCCTAAAAATTAAGACTAATATCGGAACTTTCATAATTGTATATGCGGTGGATTTAAGACTACATGGATGCCCTATTCTTTTGATTTCATCTATATTAGTAATATTTTTAACTTTATTAAGCATTACATTCGTAATTTCATCTTTTGTTTTACCAGTAGTGACAACGAAATACCAAGGTTGTCTGTTTTTAGCAGAGGGTGCAAGCCTACCGCAATTTAATATATCTTTAACTAGTTCTTTTGAAATTTTTTTATTTTTGTATTTGTAATTACTCCATCTAATTTTTATAGCATCAATTGTTTCCATATTACTTTCCTTTTTTTATATTTATAATACCTTTTGTAGCCATTTTTTTAATACTTAAATTATGACTATCATCATCTTCTTTAAGACCAATGTATTTATTATTCCATGGCTTTATATTATCGCCAAATAAACTATATGTAAAAATTTTAGGTTTACCATATTTTATATCATAATAACTATCATCTTGATTTGTATAATATTCTTCAAAATGCATATGTTTTTTATAAAATTTTTGAGCAACTTCATTCCATATTTCATAGGTATATAATCTTAAATATTTTCTGTTATACTCTTTAACTATATTTATAATATAATAAACATTTGTTCTCCATATCCTTTTTTTCTATACTCTTTTAATAGACCAAAATAGCTTACCCAAACGCTATCTTTATCATTATCATATTCATATAATCCTATTACACCAATTGGCTTTTCATCATGATAAACTAAAAAATTTATTGGTATTTTTTTATTACAATCTATTTCGTTTATATATTTTATATAAGCACTCGAATTAGGAAAAATTTCATACTGAATTTTAGAAGCTAAAAGAATGTTTTCTCTATTAATTTTTTGATATGTCAACTTCATACTAATTTATCCTTTCCAATTAAGTTTTTAAGATACTTATTATTAAGTAAATTTTTATATGTTCCTTTTTCTACAATTTTTCCTTCATCCATTATAATTAATTCATCTGCTATTTTCATCATTTCTTCCTTATGAGTAATTATAATTATTGTATGGTCTTTTTTTAAATCTTTTAAAACGTTTATTATTTCTTTTGTAGTTGCAGGATCAAGTGATGATGTTACTTCATCAAATAAAAGTATTTCTGAGCCCGTTAAAAGAGTTTTAGCAAGATGAAGTAGTCTTTTCTGTCCACCTGATAAATTACCCGCATTTTCGCTTAAAATAGTGTTATACCCTTTAGGTAGATTAGATATTAAATCGTGAATACCTACTCTTTTGCATACTTTTATTTGTTCATTTATGTCTTTATTAATCATTCCTAGATTATCTTTTATACTCATGTTAAATAAAAAGCTTTCCTGATTAACTACAGATACGTTACTTGAATACACTTCTTTTGTATACTCATCTATTTTTATATCATCGATATATACGTTACCACTATTTGGTTTATACAGTCTTAATAAAATGTTAAATATAGTTGTTTTACCGCTGCCAGTTTTACCCGCAATAACGGTTATTTTATTTGGTACAGCTTCAAAACTAATATTTTTTATTGTAGGTGTATTCTTATAAGAAAAAGATACGTTTTTAAATAATACTCGTCCATCAATATAGTTATTACCCACGTTTCCATATGTACTATTATCAGTAGTATTTTCTAATAAATCACATACCCTTTCAAGTGATATATTATAATTTCTAACGGTTGCAACGTCACTTACCAATTTCGCTGCATACGAGAAAATATTATTAAAATAATTAATTAGTAATACTATTATGCCAATTGTTATTTTATTACTAAACAAAAGATATGCTGATATTACGTATAAAATAACTCTTGATATGTATGTTATATATTTTAAATAAACACTATGAGCAATTACGTATTTTCTTTTTAACATATATTTTCTAGCCCAATTCCGTCTTAGGATATCATATTTTTTATTTAAACCAGATTTCATATTAAATGTTTTTATTTCTCTTATTCCATTTAACATTTGACTAAGTAAGTTGGTTAATTTATCTTGATAACCTCTTTGCCCTCTTATATAGTGAGCTTCTTTTTTAGTTAATTTGTTAGCTAAAAACATATATATTACAACCACTAATAAAAAAACAATACCTAGTATTAAGCTAGTTTTAGTAAAAAATATAAGTATACATATTACTAAAGAAAAATTAAATACTACGTTAAACATATAATCAGCCATCTCTGCGATGTTAATAACATCTACGTTTACTGTACTTATTATTTTACCTTTAGGAATATTTATTAATTCATCATTATAATTATATAATTTATCTATAATCATCTTATGAATATTTATGAAAGTCTCCCTAAAGAATACCGAATATAATTTTTTAGCAAAATAAGAAAATAAGTTAGTGGTTAAAAATAATATTGTTATAATAACTGTTACCTTGATAAACATATTTAAATTTTTAACTGTTAAATAATCAATTATTTTTGATGCATACGCCGGAATAAGTAAATCTAGAACTCCTAGTACAAACAAAACAATAAAAAAGAAATATAATATCCATTTTGTTTTTCTACATATATTAAAATATTTTTTAATCACTAATACCACCAATATAATCTTAACTCTTATACAAATAAAAAAAGAAACATTTTACATATCAGTTTTGTTTCTTTTTTCTAGTGGAACATATATATAGCAATTATCTTTTGTATAATATTCAATATAAGGATCATCCTTAATTTCTAATTTAGAAGAACCATACCATATTTCATTTATAAATTTAATGGTTTTAATAATATCTTTTTGATTTTTAGAACCCACTTCAAATATTGCATACTCTCCTTTTTTTACTTTGTAACTATCAAGTTTATCATCCTTTAATTTACTACCTACTAAATAGACTAAAGGATCATTATTATAATATGTTATAGCATATCTTTCATTTTTATCAAATATATCATATGTACCATCTTCTCTTATCTCATTATATAATTTTCTTATTTTATAGTGTAAATCCTCAAACGTTTTAGCACTTACAGTCCTTCCATAAATGGTAAATTCATTTATCTTTTTAACTGCGTAATTAATTATGTTTTTATCTTTAAAATCACTGCCAAACATTATTTTCGGAAATAATTTATAATCATTATCTTTTTCTTTTCTTAACTCACTTGGCTTAATATTAAACTCTTTTTTAAAACTTCTAGAAAAAGATATATGAGAATCATAACCATATTTTAGTGCAATATCTATTATTTTTTTATCAGTTAATTTTAATTCTTCATATGCTAATGATAATCTTCTTTTTCTAACATATTCAGTAATAGTAATTCCTGTTATAATACTAAATACTCTTTGCATTATAAAATCATTTAATCCTAACTTCTTCGATATTTTTTTTATGTTAATTTTAGCGGTTAAATTTTTTTCTAAATAATCTATTATTTCGTTTAGTAATTCATAATTCATATTTTTTACCCTTTTTTGATTATAGAAATTCCATTATCTTTTGATGATTTACCATCATCAGAAAAATATGGATTACCCCCGGTTTGTTCCACAACTTTTAATACCGCATCATCTAAAATCATAGAAGGATTACCAAGTTTTAATTCAAATAACATAATCCAAAATGTCGAGACGTTATATTCATAATTGAATTTTTCAATAACAACTTTATAACGCTTAGAGTTATCATAATTAACATCCGATGATAAATCAATAACCATATTTAAACAACTGATATAATCATCGTCGGTAATTGATGAATTTCTACATTTTAGCATGTTAAATAATTTTTTAAAAAAATTAGATGAGTAACTAAAACTATCGCTTATTTGTTTTTCTAGCTTTGTTAATTTTATTGTTTCTACTGGTATTGCATCTACTCTTTCTTCACCTATCAAAATCTTATTATATTTATAGATATTTTCATAAATATTAATTATTTCATCCGAGTTTGCTTCTTTATTATTTAATTTTATATTTATTAGATTATCAAGAAACGATACTTTATTTAAACTGTAAAAATCATTTTTAATCTTTACAACATTTTTGTTTGGAATAAATTTAAATTTTCCTTTTAGTTCTAATAAAAACGTTAGCATTCTAATTGTTTCTTTATAATTTAAATCTTTATGATCTTTTTTTAAATGATTAAAACAAGAACTAATAACGTAATTACTTAACATTAATTCCTTTTTTAACATATCATTTAACTTTGGTGTTATCTTTAAAAAATCCTTACGCTCATTTAAATATTCATCTAATATTTCTTCTGTTTTTTTGTTTTTTTCTTTATGCTTTTTTATTAAAATGTCACTTAAAATTACATACATAGCAATGTTTAGTTGATAGCCATTTATACATATTACTTCATTATTTTCTTTAATAACAAACTTATTTAATTCTATTATGCTTGATAATAAATTTACTTTTTCTTCAATACTTATGTGAGGAAAAAATTTTGTAATTCTGTAATTCACTGATGATAAAGTAGTATATGAATATTTTGTTTTCTTACTTATTTTGCCTAAAATTTCTACAATCTCATCTTCCATAGTATCCTCCTAAATGCATTTATTTTATCAAAAACACATTTAAAAGTCTATATTATTCTTTATATTTAACCTATTACATTATATAATTAGCTTTTTGTATTACATTAATATATGACTTAGTATCATAACAATGCTTCCAATTATAAAATATTTTAATACACTTTTTAAAGTTCCTTCTTTATATGCTCCTGGAATAAGTTCATAAACTGATATATGAATCATTATACCAGCGATAATTGCATATAATGCTGCCATTATATGATCGTTTATAAATGGAGCTAGAAATAAATATGCTAAGATGCTTCCTACTACTTCGCTCATTCCAGATAATAAAGCATACATAATAGCTTTTAATTTATTATTAGTAGAATGATATATTGGAACAGCTATAGAAATTCCTTCTGGGATGTTATGAAGTGCTATAGCAAGTGTTAATGTAATACCTAAACTTAAATTATTCGTAGATGTAATAAATGTTGCAATACCTTCAGGTATGTTATGTAGTATAATTGCAACCATACTTATTATCCCTATTTTATATAAACCTTTATTATCATTATTTTCATACTCACTTGGCAAGTATTTATCAATTAACATAGAAATAATTATTCCGATAACCATAAATATAAGTGTTAATATTAGTTTTGGGAATACATTATTAATATCTAAAATCATATTAAAAGAATTAGGTAGTAAATCTGTTAATGATACACAAATCATAACTCCTGCAGCAAACGAAAGACTAATCGTAACTATCTTATTATTCTTATGCTTATCAAAAAATATGATTAAAGCCCCTATAACAGTTGATATACCAGCTAAAAAAGACAAAATAAAAGCATATAAAGTACTATTTGGCATAATTTCCTCCTAGCAAATTATATGCTTTAAAATGAACATTCTTCCTATTTTCTAATTTAAACTAAATAAATTACCCATGTTATTATTTTTATCTTTAACATAGTATTAATTAATATCTTCAAAATACTTTTTATGCAATCGATTAGACCATATATTTCCATTTTATTTTTTTAATCTTATCAAAATGGTAAATCATCATCGTCGTCTACATCAACTTTGTTAGTAATATATTGTTTAGAATATGCCGTTCCTCTTTTAATAGGAGAACATAATTCAATACATGTATTTATGCATTCAATTAATCCTGCAATATTTAATTGGTTTGATACAATTATATTATTTGGTACGTTTACATAATCAAAACCTGGTATTAATAATTGACCATTAATATCATCTGGTATATACTTATAAAAACTATTAACGTCATACGTATACATATTATCATCTGCAAAATAGACACTATTAATTTTATACCCTTCATTTATTAATTTATTTAGATGATATTTAATTTTTGCAAATTTATTATCACCAATGGTTTCTCTTTCTTCTATTAATACCCCATCTATTAATGCTCCTTCTTCAAAGAAGTGATCTGTAAAGATAATGGGATCATTAAGCTCAGGTTTGAGTTTATTAATATATTCAGTTAAATAACTTAAACTGCTATCATTGGTAATTAAGCTAAATAATATTTTATTAGAACCATTCGTTTTTTTTAACTCAATTAATTTATCACTAAGGTCTTTCATGTAATATTCATATCCAAATATGTCATCTATTGTACCTTGTATATCACAATAAAATACAGTTATTTCTTCATTATTAATTATTGTATCATTATCTTTATAACCGCTTTTATTCATAGAGTATATTAAACAATCATTTAATGCATCAAGTCCATTAGTGTTTGAACATACTATTCCATTTATATCATTTTCAGCGCTATGGGCAAAAAATTCTATTTCCGAATCATCCATTTTCTCTTTGGTAAATATATTAATATTTTTATAGGATAAAGCATTGGTAAAGTATGCGGTATATATAAAATTGGTTCTATACCTTCTTGAAAATAAATTTTTTATTCCAGTTGCATGTTCTAAAAAAGAATTATTATCATCAAAACCCGAAATATTTATTTGATAATTATCATTAGAAGTATTTTCTTTAATAAAATACTTAGCTTTTTGTCCAAGTACATATTTAATCTCATACACTATATCTTTTAGGTTATGTTTTTTAGAATTATTGGATATTTGATTAGAAACTATGATATATATTTCATCAGCATCTACTTCATTTTTCTTACAAATAATATTATCTAATAACTCTTCATCTATGTTTTCATAATTACCTAAAAAGTCCGAATCAATAATTATTAGCATTGATCCGTTATTTCTTTTCTTTTTCCTATAAAATTCATGGTATTTCATAGGAAAGATTTTACCATTATCAATAGCTATTTTTGTACTAAGACTATACGCAAAACCATTTAAACCATAGGTATCTGATACTACTAAATGATCATTATATATGTTTTCATATTCATTTCTCATACCAGAATTTAATAATAGTTCAAATCTACACATTTTATTTATAACTTCTATTTGTTCTTTTGCTTGGAACTCTTCATTAATACTAAAATCACTTATATTTTGCATTAAAGCGGTATATACAACATTATATTTATTATTTACTCTATTAATGGTACTTTGTATAAAATCATATTTATTATGACTATTTTCATATTCCATTTTTTTACTACTCATGTTTAAAATATCAATATTATATGTGTTTTTAAACGGATAAATAAAAACTTTAATATTTTTATCCAAACAACATTTTAGTTTTTCTGCATAATCCCTTAAATTGCTACTATCAGACTCATATTTAAAATCAGTTAGAACTATACTTATTTCATCTGCGTTTTCAATATTTTTTTTATTATATATTGCTTCTTTAAATACGTCTATTCCATCAGAAATATAAGTGTATGATAGACCATTAATGTCTATTATAAATAATATAGTATTCTTTTTTTCTTTCATAATAATAACCACCTTGTTTGGTGGTTATTATATCAAATTATATTTTTATTATCAATATTTTTTATTTCTTGGATGAAATTTATCATAATCCTTTTTTATTTTATTATTTGAAATGTGTGTATATATTTGAGTTGTCTTTATATTTTCATGTCCTAACATCTCTCCTACGCTTCTAAGATCAGCTCCATATTCTAATAATTCGGTTGCAAAAGAATGTCTTAAAGTGTGTGGCGAAAAATCTTTTTGTATTCCTCTTTCTTTAGCATGCTTTTTAAGCATTTTAAAAAAACCTTGTCTTGTTATAGGTTTACCATAACTGCTAATGAACATTTTATCCGTAAGGTATCCTTTTAATAGACTACCTCTGTATATGTTTATGTATTCTTCTAGTATATTAGTAGTAACAGTTGCCATAGGTATTATTCTTTCTTTTTTACCCTTTCCAAATATCCTTACATAATTATCTTTTAAATTAATGTCATTCAATGATAAATTAACTAGTTCTGAAACACGTAAGCCACATGCATAAGCAAGCTCAAGCATTGCTTTATTACGATGTTCTAATGCCGTATTAGGTTTAAAATCTAGTAGTTTATTTATTTCTTCTTCCGATAATGTTTTAGGAAGTGTTTTTTTAATCTTAGGTAATTCTATTTTCTCGCATGGGTTATTATTTATCTTCTTTTCTCTTATTAAGTAATCAAAAAAGGTTCTTATGCTTACTACTTTTCTTGCAATGGTTTTATCTTTTTCCCTATTATCACTTAAATAATTTATATAATTTCTTATGTCATCAGTAGTGATATTGTTTATTTTTTTATTATTAAGAAAGTTAGAAAAAGCTAATAAATCCCTTTGATATGCATCTTTTGTATTACTACTGAGTTTTTTTTCAATGAAAACGTAATTTATATAATCATTTATAAAATTATTCATCAGTATCACCAGTTTAATTATATCGGTTAATCAAAAAAATAACAAGTTGTTACTTGCTACTTTTTTTAATTTGATCATCATCTTTTTTATCATCTGAATAATTATTGGTAACTTTAGAATTTGGATTATTATATTTATATTCCAAAAGAACATTATATATTTTATCAATATATATTACCAATAATCTTACTGGGCAACTTAAGGATACTACAACGTATGGACTAATATTATTATCTATCATTTTCAATATTTTTTCTTCACAATAATTAATTAATGGTAAAAAAGTATCGATTTTATATTCGTTTAAAATATTTTTAATTGTTCTTATTTTTTCATCACAAACGCTAAAATCATATTCATTAAAAGTATGTTTTCGATATGCTTTATATACTAATCTACAATCATAAATTCTTTCTATGGTATTTAATTTTTTTTTCCAGTAATCATCAATTGCTTTAATTGCATCATTAACATTAGTATAATTTGAAATAATTTTCGTTACCCACTGTTTAACAGTTAACATATCGATTGATAATTTATCATTAAATCTTGAATCAATTTCTAGGTTTTTTACATCTTTACAAAGAATAATCATAACATCATTAACGAATTCTAATTCACTATCATAAAATTTTTGCTTTGATTTATCATTTATTAACATAATCTTATCCCCCTTACAAATTTTTATGGTAATATACTATATCAAATATGCTTTCATTTGTCAAAAAAAACGGAAATTGATATAATGATAAAGAGGTGTTAATTATGATAAATGAGCCTTTAGCAAACTATCTAAGACCAAAAAATTTAAAAGATGTAATTGGTCAGGAACATTTAATTGGAAAAGATAAAATATTATCAAACTTAGTTAAGAATAAAAAAATGTTTTCAATGATACTTTATGGGCCTCCTGGCATAGGAAAAACATCTATCGCAAACGCAATTACCGAAGAGTTAGGTGTTAAACATAGATTTTTAAACGCGGTTGTTAATAATAAGAAAGATTTTGAAATAGTATTTGAAGAAACCAAAATTTATGGAAACATAGTTCTTGTAGTAGACGAAATTCATAGACTTAATAAAGATAAACAAGATTTATTACTCCCTATGTTAGAAACTGGTAAAATAACGTTAATCGGTCTTACTACTTCTAATCCATATCATAAAATTAATCCTGCAATTAGAAGTAGATGTCAGATATTTGAACTTAAAGCTTTATCTAAAGAGGATATAATTAAAGGTCTTAAAAACGCTTCTAAGTCATTAGAAAATATAAAAATAGATACTAAAACATTGAATTTAATATCTACTATGGCAAATGGTGATTTTAGGTTTGCAATTAATTTGCTAGAAGTGGCATATTATAGTACGTCCGATAAAAAAGTCGACATTGATGTTGTAAAAAAAGTAAATACTAAATCATCTAACCCAATGGATGAAGACGAAACAGGTCATTATGATGTTTTATCTGCTTTTCAAAAATCAATTAGAGGGTCAGATGTTAATGCTTCACTTCATTATTTAGCAAGACTTATCTCTTCTGGAGATTTAGACAGTATATATAGGCGAATGACTGTTATTGCATATGAAGATATCGGTCTTGCTAATCCTAGTATGGGGGTAAAAGTAGAAGCAGCAATTAATGCAGCCGAAAGAGTTGGATTACCAGAAGCTAGGATACCACTTGCAAAAATGGTTATAGAATTAGCTTTATCTCCTAAGTCTAATAGCGCCAAAGCAGCTATTGATATTGCAATTAAGGATATTGAAAGCGGAAATATTGGTGATGTTCCGCCACACATTAATGCGCAAGCATTTGGATATAAATATCCTCATGATTATCCAGGAAACTACGTAGTGCAACAATATCTACCTGATAATTTAAAAAATAGGATTTATTATAAACCCAAGAATAATAAATATGAAAAAATTTTTAAGATAACAATGGATAATATTGAAAAAATAAAGAGTAAGAAAAATTAATTTCTTACTCTTATCTATTATTCATCATCTTCATCAGATTCATATTCAAAACTAAGCATATTATCTAACGCTTTATCAAGCTCCATACTAGTTTTTTCATCTTCTTCCTTATTAGCTTTTTCTAACTCTTTTTCTTCTGCGTATGAAAGTATTCTAGTTTCCTCCTCCTCATCATTGTCATATGGGATGTTGTAATCTTCATCATCGAAATTAATGTTATGGGTTTGTTCTGACTTATTTATAGCAGGCATTTCAATAGTTTTTTCATCCTTAATATTTTCTTTTTCTTGTTTTTCTTTAACTATATCTTTTTGTTTAGCTTTATTATTATTTTTGTTATTTTTTCTTTTTTTATTTATAATTGTTAAAACTATAATTACGATTACTGCTAATAATATTAATAATCCAATAACAATTGGTATAACATTTGAACTTTTTTTAGAAATTATTATTCTATATGTATCGTTAGTACCATCTTCTGCTGTAACAATTATTTTAATTACACTACCATCTTTTAAATTATCGTTATCTTCTATTTCATAGCTTGCTTTTTTATCTTTTAATTTAACTGTTATATCTAATTCTGTATCCTCTGGTTTGATATTTAAATGAAATGTTTTAGACGCCTTGTCAAAATTTAATTTATATCCTTTTATTTTTATATTCTTAATTTCAGTACTAGATGATTCTTCTTCATCCGCTCTAGTAATAATTACTTTATAATATTTTGTACTATCACTTTCAGAAGTAACTGATATTGTATATTCATTATCTCCAACGTTAAGAGATTTAGGCCCATCAATTGATACAGTTGCGGTATCATCCTCGGCTTTTGCTTTAATCGTTACTTTTTTGATATCATTTTCTACGTCAACAAAGTATTTTGTGGTACTTTTTGAAAAGTTTTCTATTTCTTCGCCATCTATGGTTATTGAGGATAGATAATTATTATCAGATTTTACTTTTGTAGTTGTTGTCGTTGTAGTTACGGATTTTTTTGACGCTTTTAAAGTAAAAGTTTTACTGTCTTTTCCATAAGTTGAATCTATCTGTATTGTTGGTTTTACATCTTTATCAGTTGGGTTAGTTATGTTAAGGGTTGCAACAATATTTTCACCGCTTTGAATACTTGTTATACTGCATTTTGAAGATCCACAATTAGTTGATGAGTTTCCTACAGCATTGATATTTACATCTAAATCATTAGTTGAAAAATATATATCAATTGGTGTTATATCATCTATTTCATCAATATTTAACTTAATTTTACAGGTTGTGGTATTAGTAGTTGTTTGATTACAAACTAAACTAATAGTGTTTGTAGCTTTTACCGGTGTTATTAAAACAAATAATAACGCAATAAACATTAATAATAAATTTCTTTTTTTCATTTTTTTCAACTCCTATTTTACATAAAGTATTTTATCATTTAATTAATAATATTACAATAAAAAAATTATTTATTTTACCGCAATATTAATAATATCATTTATCACGTAGCTTGCTAAAAGTATTCCTGCACTATTTGGTACCATTGCCATTGAACCTACAAAACCGCTTTCTTTTATTAATGGAAGCTCTTTTGATGTTACAACTGGTAATTTATAATTAATATGCTTTTTTCTTAGCTCATTTCTGAATTTTTTTGCTAACGGATCATATTCAGTTTTCCAAATATTAGTAATATATAATTTACTAGGATCAAGTCTATTACCCGTGCCACATGATGATATTATTTTTATATTATTATCTATAGCAAATTTAACTAATAATACTTTTGCTTTTACATCATCACACGCATCAATAATATAATCATAATTATTGTCTAATTCATTGATAAAAGATTCATCTATTTTTTTATTATAAGTAATTATATTACAATCTGAATTTATTGAAATTATTCTTTCTTTTGCAACATCTACTTTATGCTTATTTATATTAGTTTCTAAACTAAGTATTTGCCTGTTTAAATTACTTTCTTCAAACGTATCAAAATCAACTATTGTAATGTTGTTTATTCCAGATCTTACAAGCATTTCAAGAGTAGAACCTCCTACTCCACCAATACCTACTATCAACACTTTTGCATTGATAATTTTATTAACGTTTTTAATTCCGACTAATTTTTCTATCCTAGTATATTTTTCCATAAAATCACCAAATATAATTATAATTCTATTTAAATATTATTGCAATAAAAAAGAACCCAAAGGGTCGCTTGCTAACAAGATAAACCTGCAGTTCTCGCAGGTGGGCATCCCACAATAGTTTTAGACTTCTTAAATAAATTTAAGCATGAACACCACTATTGATTCTGATTCCCTATTAAATCTTAGCGGGTTAAATATGTTAACTTACGATACCTTCAGGCATTTATATTATATCACTTATACAATATTTTATTCAATAGATAAAGTAAAATTTTACACTATGAATAGTTAAAATATGATATAAATTCTTCTAATAATTCTTCTATTTTTTTAATTGATAAATTATCTTCTTCTAAATTTAATCTTTTATTATTGATTACTAATCTTATAGAAGGAATATTACATAATAGCGATGATGCATATATTATTTCGTTTTCTTTTTCCTTATTTGGTTCATTCATTTCATCAAATTTAACATCGTACTTTACGCCTAACTCTTTTAATTTATCAATTAACGTATCCATTCCTCTTAATGTTTCTCTGTTATTTGTAACAATATCAATATCAGTATCATCTTTAAAAGTACTAGAATGTATATCAATTAATAATTTTATATTAAAACCATTTATGATGTTTATAACACCATTTTTATAATCATTTTCTTTATCAGTGTTCGGATCGGAGTGAGTAAAGATTTGAAATATTGCATATGAATTGGTTGCAGATGATAAATATCTTACAAAGGCTCCAGTAAATTTTTCTGCATCTCTAACCTCATCCCCTCTTATTTGGTTAACTGTGTGGGGTGCTGAAAGAAGAACTGGAACACTGCCACTTAATACACGGTATTTTTCATCAGTCCATACGTTAGTTCCAAAATATTCGTTATTTGCAAAGTCAGCTTCTAAACTAAGCATTTGTTCTTTCATAATCCCACTCCTATTCATTCTAAGATAATTATATATTATTTTAAATTAAAAAACAATATAAATAAATATATCTTGTAAATAAAAAATAATATAGATTAGTATATTATTTTTTTATTACTTATATTTATTTAAATTTAGCTATTTCTTCAGACATGACGTTTTCATCATAATACATATTATCTTCTGAAAATATGTCACTTATTATTTTATGGGCTTTTGATTCACATTCTTTTCTATATTTTTCTAATTCAATATTCTTATTACTAATTTGGTTATATGCAATGCGATTTAGCTTTTTTAATCCTAAGATTTCTTTAGCTAAATCTTTAAATGAAGAAACAAATTTTGTTGAAAAATAATTATAATTTATCAATCTAACAGTTTCATCCATTCCCATAATCATAAATACTGTATTTGGATCCGTTCCATTAGAAGTTACGATATCAAGTAAAATTACTGATGCAATCAATATTATGTTAGTAATGGTATCGGTTTTATAAAAACTCATATCATACTTAAATATGGAATTAATTGTAAAATTGTTATATAAAATGAAATTATTTAATTTATTTATATAATCATCTGTTGCGGTAGTTTTATTATTAAGTAACACTTTTCTTCTTTCAATTTTATCTAATGCTTCTTTTACATAATTATTATTTTTATTTTCCATAAAACCTCCTAGTTTTAAAGAACACACTAAGGTGTGATTCTATTTGGTCCTCTAAATAAGAACATAGTTTCTTTAAGAGAAGGTAGTCCTAAAAGTAACATTGTCATTCTATCAATTCCAAGTGCAAATCCTCCATGTGGTGGACATCCATATTTAAAGAAGTTCTTGTAAAACCTGATATCTTCTCCTAAACCTTTTTCATTTGCTTGTGCTTCTAAAACATCATATCTATGCTCTCTTTGTGCGCCTGTTGTTATTTCAGTACCTTTCCATATAAGATCATATCCTTGTGGTTTGTCGTCTTTTCTCATGTGATAAAATGGTCTTTTTGCTTTACTAAATCCAGTTACAAAAATAAATTCATGTCCATATACATCCATTGCATATTTACTAGTTAATTTTTCAGCTTCTGCATTCATATCACCGATATCATGATCAGGCACCTTATAACCATACCTCTGACTTAACTCTTTATATAAGTCTTGTAGGTCTATTCTTGGAAAAGGTGTTTTTGGAACTACTACGTCTACACCATATAATTTCTTTATTAAATCCCCATATTTTTCTTTAACAGCAGATAGTCCTTTTACTAAAAGATTTTCTTCTAGCGTCATTACATCTTCATATGATTTAATATTAGCAAATTCTAAATCAAATGAAGTAAATTCTGTTGCATGTCTATTAGTGTTTGAATTTTCTGCACGGAACGCAGGCGCTACTTCAAATACTTTTTCATATCCTGCAGCAATTGCCATTTGTTTGTAAAATTGTGGCGATTGGGCAAGATATGCTTTATTTCCAAAATAATCAACTTCAAATACTTCACTACCAGATTCAGAAGCTGCACCGATTAATTTTGGTGTATGAATCTCAGTGAAGTCATTTTCATATAAATATTGTCTCATTGCTCTTACAAATTCAGATTGAATCTTAAAGATATTAAAGTTAACATCAGCTCTTAGATCAATAAATCTATTATCCATTCTTGTATCAATTGCCGCAGCATCTTTATTATTTATATTAATAGGAAGTTCAGGGGCTGATAAACTAGTAACTGTAATAGAATCAGGTATTAACTCCATACCTCCCATTTTAACTTTTTCATTTTCTTTTATAATGCCTGTTACGGTAATGGTTGACTCATTTGTTAACTTATCTACTATTTCTACCATTTTCTTGTTTTTTTCATCAGATTTCTCAATT
Organism: uncultured Bacilli bacterium; assembly: GCA_947589535.1. Lineage (GTDB taxonomy): Bacteria > Bacillota_I > Bacilli_A > RF39 > UBA660 > Aphodocola. The sequence goes on from CANQAS010000002.1 coordinate 32,934, forward strand.
GTAATTTGAATTCTTTCTCCTTCATTTCTTAGTACTATAAACTGTACCCATTGAAGGTTTCTTACTTTTTCTGCAAAACCAGATATTATAACTTTTTTATTAATGTATTCTTTATAATTTATCATTTTTAATCCTCCTTATGGCATTTGCAATCATGGCTGCAACTACATTCGTGTTGGTGATCATCTTCGCATTCACATTCTTCATCTTCTATTATATTTTCATCTAGATAATAAATTAATGCATCAATGGATACTATTTCCTCTTCTTTTGTTTTATTATTCTTAATTTTAACTTCATTATTTTCTAGCATTTCACTATTAAGCACGATAGTAAATTTACTATTTAACCTATCAGCTTGTTTAAAACCTGCTTTTAAACTTCTTGATAAATAATCAGTTTCAACAACAAAACCATTCATTCTAAGTTCATTAGTTAAGTATGCGGCATATTTTTTTTCATCATCATTTACGTACAATAAGAATAAATCTACACTTGAATTTACAGGTATTTTTACTTTTTCATATTCTAGGGCAAGCATTAATCTATCAAAACCTACCGCAAAACCGATTGCAGGGGTAGATGGTCCACCTAATTGTTCTATCATACCATTATATCTGCCACCAGCACCAATAACGTTTTGAGCGCCAAATCCTTCAATTTTAGCTTCCACTTCAAACACGGTATGATTATAATAATCAAGACCTCTTACCACTGATGGGTCAACCACGTATTCTATTCCCATAACTTCTAAATATTCTTTTACTTTTTCAAATCTTTCTTTTGATTCATCATTTAAGTAATCAATTGTTTTAGGTGCTGTTTTCATAATTTCTTTATCAGCATCAACTTTACAATCAAGTATTCTAAGAGGATTTTTTTCTAATCTTTCTTTGCAATCAGAGCATAATTTGTGGATATATGGCTTAAAGTGATTAATTAAAGCTTCTCTATAGTTATTTCTTGATATAGCATCTCCTAAGGTATTAATATTAACCTTGATTTCTTTTAATCCTAATATTTTATATATATTAACAGCAAGTGATATAACTTCAGCATCTGCTAGTGGATCATCGCTTCCTATAAGCTCATATCCAAACTGAGTAAGTTCTCTATATCTTCCAGCTTGTGGCCTTTCATAACGATACATAGGGCAATTATAATAAAACTTTATTGGCTGATTATTATCCCCATACATTTTATTTTCAATAAAACTTCTAGCAACACCCGCAGTGCCTTCTGGTCTAAGAGTCATATTTCTTCCACCACGATCAGTAAAATCATAAGTTTCTTTAGTTACTATATCGGTTGTTTCTCCAACACCTCTGTGAAATAGTTCACTTGATTCAAATACTGGGACTCTAATAAAATTATAATTATATTTTTCCATTACTTCATCAATTACTTTAGATACATATTGCCATCTTTTAGCTTCTGTTCCATAAATATCTTTTGTTCCTTTTGGTTTCGTTATCATATTATCATTCCTTTCTATAACCTACTTATAAAGTAATCAAATATTTTTTTGTTATCATCATCCATTATACTTTCTGGATGCCATTGAATTCCAATAAAACACTTTTTTGTTTTATCTTCAATAGCTTCTATCGTACCATCGTCGCTATACGCTGAAACACTTATGTTTGTATTAATTATCATGTTTTTATGCCTGCTATTAACTAATATTCTTTCTTTTCCTATAATTTCGTATAATAGTGAATCTTTATTTATATTGACGTAATGAACGTATTTTTTATTTCTTGCCATATGACCTAATACTTTTTGCTTTGTTCCACCAAATACTTTTCCAATGCTTTGATGTCCAAGACAAATGCCAAACGTAGGAATATCATTATCATATAAATATCTAATTATATCTAATTCCATTTTAGACCCACCACGTCTTCCTCCTGGAACAACAACACCATCCGCCATATTTATCATTTCTATAATATTATCATAATCATCGTTTAAGTTAGTGTCCATTGGGACTAAATAATAATTAACATTATAATTCTTAAGCGCATATATTATATCTTGTTTAATTCCGAAAGTTTCTTTATCAGTTTCGTTTTCTTTTTTTAGTAATCTAAGTAAAACCGCTACTTTTTTCATAGTCCCTCCTTTTAAATAAAAAGAGCCTTAAGTTATAGGGGTGAACAAATCTGTCCACGGTGCCACCCTATTTCACGTAAGTGCTCTTTATTTAAAATACTTAATTGTCTTGGTTTTTATTTATATTGTAAGTTGTCACTTCTTACTAAAAACTAAATATATTTTATTATATTTTTAATGATTAGTCAAATATTATTATATAACATAATTTTTAGATAAAACCGTTAACTTTCCAGCAAATTTAAAAGAACTAGCTTTTTATACGGATTATAAAAGCTTAATTCATCAAGAATATTAGGAATATATTAACTTTAATATGTATTATACCTATATTAAAAACTCTTTTATTTATATTATAATTTTGTTTCTTTTTTAAATTATTTTTAATAGTTTATAGCGACTAATAATATTTGTTTTGCCGATTAATATTTAATTTAATATGTTTTTAAAAATAAAAAGAAGGCTATCTAAAGCCTCCTCCGCCTCCTCCACCTCCGAAGGAGCCGCCACCGCCTCCACCAGAAGAAAATCCTCCTCCGCCGGATGAGTAACTTTGTGCTCTTTGTTGTGATGCTGTTGCAAATCTCATTCCACTATGACTAACCATATGAATAAACATAATGTCAGTATACGTATAACCCAATTCTGGATTATCAATAATTTCAGGATATAATTTTTTAAATTGTTTAGCAACTTTATCAGCGATTCCAAGTATTTGGGCATATATTAAATAATATTCCCACATATTTACTTCTATAGCTTCTTTATCATCCATCCTAGAAAACTCCTCTAAGAAGTTTTTTAAGCCTTTTAACTTAATAGCTTCATCTTTCATAGATGGGTCAACTAAATACTCTTTTGATTTAAAAACTTTAAAAGTAGTTTTTTCTGTTACGGTTATTTTACCTTCAGTTATTAACTTATCTGTTTCATTATCTATTATTTTATCAAACCATGAAAGTATTTTGCTATAGTTGTTATTACACCATTTTTCAAACTCTTTAGACTCAAGTATTCCATCACTACTTGCTTCTTTCATCATATTATATAATTCCTGTTCAAATGGGTTATCAAACGTTATTTCTTTCGTTAAATCGATAACAGTTTCTTCTTTCTTTTTTATAAAACCAGCTTCTATTTTTTTAATAGTTATTTTTTGTTCTTTTAACCATTTAAGAAGTATAGCTCCTAAAAAGTCAGTTTTATTTTTATTTAACTTATAACTTTCAGCAAGCCAAAACGTTCTATAAATATCTTTATTAAATGGTATCTCACGCATGTTTGGAACGTCTTTAGGTAATATTTTTCCTTGAGAGCCAAAATTAAATGTTTTATTTCCAACTTTATTACCAGCGTTTTTAACAGATTTTGAAATTGCAATTGCAACAAATACCCATATCATAAATTGAAAAATACTTATAAAAGCTGATATTATGAAATTTAAAATTTTTGAAGATTTTTTTTCTTTATATTTTGTTGCACCTTCTTCAGCCATATCATGGTAATATTCAAAGTTATGGTCTAGGGCATTATACGTATTAAAGGTACCTTTATCAAACTTAATTAATATAGTCATGTATTCGTTACTTTCTAATGGTCCTTCAGAGTTCATTTCTACATACCCATCATAAACGTATGCAGTACCACCATAATTACCATAACCCCAAACTGGAACATCATTATTAAAATAATTATCAGAATATATTTTTATGTGAACATTATCTGGCTTAGATGATAATTCATATGGAATTAACGTCCAATATATCATATCGGCATCAGTAAGAGTTGCAACAAAACCTTCAATATCATAAGTTAATACATAATTGTGATATCCATACTCAGATATTCCCCAACATAATTCCAATCCATTTTCTATGTAATTAATACCATTTTTATATGCTTTGTTATTAAAATTATCATTAGTGTTCCAATAGTCATTATACTCATATGTTTTTTCATTATCAGTTACTTTAAAATTAGTAATTTTAGCATTACCTAAATTATAATATGGTTTATATCCTTCTGTACCTTGATTTAAATTAGCACTCCATGTTTCTGTTACGTGTGCGGTGCCGCTTTCATCTAGGTAAATATCCATATCAATTTTAGATATACTATTTGCTTTTACGTTTAAGGGTATAAGTAATAATACAAATAAAAGTATGTATCTTAAAAACTTTTTCATATATCCTCCTTAAAGAAAAAAGTCTACTTTAGTTAGTAGACTAAAACTTAACTTCTACGTTTTTTCTTTCTTCTTCTGTAGCTTCAAAGAAAGCTTCAGGTTTGAAACCAAACATGTTAGCTACTATATTTGATGGAAACATTTCAAGTTTATTTCTATAAGTTAATACTGTATCATTATAGAATTGTCTTGCAAAACGTATTTTTTCTTCTACTTCATTGAGTTTGTTTTGTAAATCAATGAAGTTTTCATTAGCTTTTAATTCAGGATAACTTTCAGTTAAAGCAAATAGACGGCTTAAAGCTTGAGTAACTTCACCAGATGCTTTAATCTCATCTTCCTTAGTAGTTGCACTAACTGCTTTATTTCTTGCGTTAATAACGGCTTCTAAAGTGCCTTTTTCATGTTTTGCATAGCCTTTTACGGTTTCAACGACATTTGGTATTAAATCGCACCTATTTTTTAATACTACGTCTATTTGAGACCATTGATCCTTTACTTTGTTTCTTAATGTTACTAATAGATTATATGTAGATATTACGTATAATACTATTAATAGCACTATTACTAAAATAATTATTAATGCTGTTTTCATATATATCCTCCTATGATTTAATTATATATCATTATTTAAAAAAAAGAAAGTTAAAACTCATTAATTATACGTTAATTATAATTTAGGGTTATACTTTCTTAGATTAATACCTAAAGCTACTCCTTTTTTATATCTTATTTTTATTTTTAATTTTTTTAAAATTTTTTTGTAATTCTGGTTTATAAGCTTTTATAATGGCCATTAGTATAATAGTAAGTGGAACAGCAATTACTATTCCAGTAAAACCAAATAATGCTCCTCCTGCAAATACTACAAAAACGGTTAAAACAGCTGGTAATTCGTTTGTTTTACCATATATTTTTGGGGATATAACATAACCATCAATATTTGGAAATACAAGTGTTATTATAAGGGTTAGAATAAATACTTTTGTTGATACAACAGATGCTATTACAAGTGCAATTAAATTAGTTATAATACCTCCAAAATACGGAATTACTGTTGTAATACATGCCAGAACTCCAATAAGCAAGAAGTTTGGGTGTCCTATTATTAAAAATAAGAATGTATACTCAAAAAACTGGATAACCATAAATATACCAAGTCCTTTAAGATAACTATATACTTCATTATCTATGTTTTTTATAAGCTCATATTTTTTCTTATCTTTTTTTCTCATAAATTCTTTTATTTTGAATCTAATTTTAGGCATATCAGAAAGGAAGTATATACTTACGATGAAAATTATTATAAATTTTGTTAATACATCGACCCAACTTGATAATATTTTTATTATACTGCCACTTGATATAAGCATACCTACATAATCTAATAATTGAGAAGAAAAACCACTTATATAATTATTTATAGTATACATATCAATACCATATTTGTTACCTAAATCATTAGTTACTTCTGTTATGTTTGATAAAAGATTTATTAGTTGTTCTATAAATAATGGAAAAACAAGATAAGAAGTTAATCCAACTATTAGTATTATACTTAAAACAATTATCAATATGGATAACCATTTAGGTAATCCTTTTCTTATTAAGAATTTCAAAAATGGATATAATATGTATGCTAATGCAAAAGCTGTTATAAATGGTAAAGCTATATTAAATACTTTAGTTACCACACCGAACCATATATCTTTCATTAAAAATAGCAAGTAAGCTATTCCTAATAGTAAGAGTATATTTAAATATTTATAATTGATACCCTTCATTAGAACTCCTCCTTGCTATCAATAATTATGGTTACTGGTCCATCATTTATTAAGCTAACTTTCATATCTGCACCAAACTCACCCGTTTGGACATCTATTTTTTCACTCTTTAATTTATAATTAAAGTAGTCATATAATTCCTTAGCTTCATTAAACTTTAAAGCTTCAATAAAAGATGGTCTTTTGCCATTTAATTTTGCATACAAAGTAAATTGTGAGATTGATAAAATACTTCCTTTTACATCTTTTAGGCTAAGGTTTAATTTATCATCGTTATCAGAAAAAATCCTTAAATTTATAATTTTATTAATCATCTTATCTACTATTTCTTTTGTATCACCATTTGTGAATCCTATTAATAGAACATATCCATGATTAATTTTTCCAATTATTTTTTTATCTACTTCTACGCTTGCTTTTTTACTTCTTTGAATAATTACTTTCATTATTTATTACCTCTTTGAACTTCGGTTATTCCTGAAATATTTGAGATGACTGCTATATATTTATTAAGCATTTCATTATCAGCAACTAGTATGTTTAAATCAAAGATGTATAAATCGTTATTTGATATTGTATTAATACTTTTAACACCAATTCCCATAGATGTTGTCTTTGCAATTATATTAGCAAGTAAATCTTCTTTTTTATCTGCATAAATCAAAACGTTTGTAATATATTTTTTGTTTAGTTTTTCATTCCAATCAACATGTATTATTCTATCGTTTTCCTCAAAAATATTATGGCAATTTTTTCTGTGAATTGTAATTCCATTTCCTTTTGATATATATCCTACTATATCATCACCATAAACTGGCATACAACATCCTCCAAATGATACTTTTATACCATTTATACCATCTACTAATATATCTCCTTTAGTATCATTTGCATTAGAAGCGTTTTTTAAAATTTTCTTTATTGAATCATTTTCATCATCACTACTTCCAATTATAGTTTTAATTATGGAAGTAGGATTGTATTTTCCAATACCTATTTCATAATATAAATCAATTTCGTTCCCTAAATTATATTCTACAAGGGCTTTTTCTATTCCTTTCTCATCTAATACATCATTAATAGATAACTTTTTTCTCCTTATGGTCTTTAGTAAAGCTTCTTTACCTTTATTAACCATTTCATCTCTATCAACTTTGCTAAAGAAAGACTTTATTTTGTTTTTTGCACTTGTTGTAAAAGCAATATTAAGCCATTCTTTAGATGGTCCTTTACTATTTTTATTGGTGTTTATTTTAATAATGTCACCGTCTTTTAATTTGTAATTAAGTGGCGCAATCATATTATTTACAATTGCTCCTACCATTTGATGTCCAATAGAAGTATGGACTCTATATGCAAAATCTATTGGTGTAGATCCTAGCGGAAGTTCAAATACATCTCCTTTTGGGGTGTATACATATATGTTTTTAGAGTTAAAAACTTCATTTTTCACCACATTTACAAATTCTTCTTCAGATTCAACTTGTTGTTCATTTAACTCAATTATATTTCTGAAAGACATTAACTTTTCTTCTAAGTTATTTTTACGTTTTGTCCCGCCCTCCTTATATGACCAGTGCGATGCAAAACCATATTCTGCAACATAATCCATATCATAAGTTCTAATTTGAATTTCAAACAATTTACCATCAACACCAAATACCGTGGTATGTAAAGACTGATAACCATTCGCCTTTGGTCTTGCAACATAATCTTTAAATCTTCTAGGAACGGGTTTAAATTTAGCGTGAATTGCGCCTAATGCTAAATAGCATTCAGCTTCGGTTTTAACTAAAAAACGAAGCGCTAGTATATCATATATTTCATTAAATGTCTTTCCTTTTTGAAGCTTCCTATATATGCTATAGACACTTTTACTTCTTCCTTTCATCTCATGAGGTATATTATTTTCAGTTAATACTTTTGATACACTTTGCATCATTTGGTTTACAGATTCATCAAGTTCTTGTCTAGTTTCATTTAATTTTTCTAAAATATCATTATATACATCAGGACTATAATACTTTAAGCATAAATCTTCTAACTCACTTTTTATGTGATTAATACCAAGACCATGCGCGATAGGAACAAGAATTTCTAGTGTCTCTTTTGCCTTTTCTTTTCTCTTGTTTTCTGGTATTGCCCATAAAGTTCTCATATTATGAAGGCGATCTGCTATTTTTAAAATAATTATACGTACGTCACCTGATAACCCGACCAATATTTTTTTATAATATGTTGCAGTTGCGTTTGATTCAGCTGATAGTGAAAGTTTGTTTATCTTTGATATGCCATCTAATAATTTTTTTATTTCGACACCAAACTCTTTTTCTACTTCTTCTAAAGTGGTGTTTGAAAAGTTAATTACATCATGTAATAATGCAGTTGCTAGAGTTTCATAATCCGCGTATATTTCAGTAAGAATTAAAGCAACATTTAAAGGGTGAAGAATAAAATCATCACCCGTTAGTCTCTTATCACCAAAATGAGCTTTATAGGCAAAAGAATAAGCTTTTTTAATTACTTCAATTTCTTCATCATTTTTTATATAATTACTTGCTTTTTCAATTAAATCATCAAGTGTGTACGCTTTTTCTTTTTGACCCATTTAAATCACTCTTTTCTTATTTATTTTTTTCCTTTTTACAATTTTTCTTTTCAATTAAATACCATATTTGCCCTGCTAAAAGCATTGATGAATAGCAACCTGCAACAAGACCAAATATCATTGCAATATTAAATGGTAATATTCCTTTAGAACCAAATATTATTAAACAAATAACAGGTATTAACGTAGTTATTGTAGTATATAACGATCTGTTAAATGTATCTGAAATACTATCATTTACAACCTTTTTTAATTCTTCTACAGTAAGTTTCTTTTTAAATTTATTAAGATTTTCCCTAATACGATCAAATACTACTATTGTATTATTAATTGAGTAACCAACTATTGTTAATAGCGCTGCAATAAATATAACATTTACTTCTATTTTAAATATACTAAATAATATTATTACGAATAAAACATCGTGTGCTAATGCTAAAATTGATGATATAGCATAACTAAATTTAAACCTAAATGATATATAAATAATTATTGCGATTGCTGCAATTAAAACTGAATATATAGCATTTTTTACTAATTCTTGTTTAACTATATTAGTTACAACGTTAATTTCGGTTTTAGCATTATATTTATTTTCAAAATGATTATTTACTTTGTTTATTCCTTTTTCTTTTAACTCACTATTTAATCTTACGTATATTTCATTGTTTTCTTGTTTTGAAACAGATACTACTTTATATCCCATATTTTCTAAATCTTTTTTTACTTCTGATATTTTCATATTATCAGCACTTAAAGTAATATCTGATCCAGCTTTAAAATCTATTCCTAAGTTAAGACCATTAATAGCTAGATATACAATACCTAAAACTAAATATATTAAAGTAATCGTAATACAATTTTTGATTATTTTAATTGAATTTATTTTTATTTTCTTTAATGGTTTATTATTTTTTTCAAATTTAACAAACTTATTAGGTTTTCCATCAAAAACCCCTGTTTTTACAAACAATTTAAGCACTCTTCTATTTATAAATACCATAATAAACATAGTTGCAAATATAGTAATGATTAACATTGTTGCAAAACCTTTTATTGAAGATTCACCAAAAATGAATAATACGATTCCTACTATAAACGTTGTCACGTTAGCATCAAATATCGTGCTCCATGATTCTTTATTTCCAGCTTCATAAGCGGTGTTTAGACTTTTACCAGATTGTAGTTCTTCTTTTATTCTTTCCCCTGTTACAACACAAGAGTCAACAGCCATACCAATACCTAAAACTAAAGCTGCAATTCCTGGAAGTGTAAGAACACCACCTATTAACCAAAAAACACCCATAACTACAAGCATATAAATAAGTAAGCTTATACCTGATATAAAACCATAAAACTTATATAGTATTGTCATGAATAATATTACTAATGCCATACCTATAATACCTGCGGTAAAGGTTTTAGTAAGAACACCTTCTCCATATGATGCATTAACGTTTTGAGAAGATATTTCAGTTAACTTAGTCGAAATAGAACCAGCATTTATACTAGTTGCTAAGCTTTCAGCTTCTTCTTTTTCAAAATTACCAGTTATAATAACATCTGAAGAAAAACCTTGAGAAACGGTAGCAGCAGATAAGCACAAACTACCTTCTTCACCACAAGTTTCACTATCTTTGGCATACGAATTAGTTCCAGTTTCAAAGTTATACCATATTACCATTAAGTTTTTACCGGCTTCTTTTTTACTAATTTCGGTAGTAGCTGCTAAAAACTTTTCTTTATCCTTTACTTGTAAAGATATAGCAGGCTTTCCAGACTCATCATAAGATAATTTTGCTCCATTTATAACACTAGCATCCATTAACAATTTATCATTAGTATCTCTAAACGATATGTTAGCAACGTTTGATAATGCTTTTCTAGCTCCTTCTATATCAGTAATTCCAGCTAATTTTACCCTTATTCTATCGGTTCCTTCCATTGTTATTTCAGGTTCTGATACACCTAAAGAATCAACGTTTCTTTTCAAAACGTCATAAGTACTACTCATATCGCTAGAAGTAAGTTTTTTACCATCACTTCTTTTAACTTGATATAATACTTCAAATCCACCTTTTAAATCAAGACCGAATTTCATATCATTAAATAGTGGTATATATATTAAACTAAATAATGCTATGACCACAAAGAATATAGCTATTCTTTTAATAAATTTTCCTTTCATTTTAACCTTCCTTATAAATATATTTAATGATGCTTATATCATCATTAGTACATTTAATATTATATAACATATATACTCCAAAATCAAAGATAAAAAGAAAAAAGACTATAAAATTAGTCTTTTTTTGTGTAGCTTTCCTCTTTATATTTATCATTAGTGTTACCTAATGGTTTTATATCATTACTATTAATATCATTAAACACTATATTGATTTTGTTAAAATTATCAATTTCATTAAACGTTCCATCTTCTGCTTTAAAATAATATCTAACAATTTTATCATCCGAAATTAAAGCATAAAACATATCATTATTATCAAAAAGTTTTTCAAATTTAAAACGTATTATTTTAAAAACGCCAGAAGTATGACTTTTCTCGCCAGATAAATTCATATTTTTATCCCAATTTAATTTTATAAAGTAAGGATTTGTATATTCATTTTTTTCTGGTTCATAGCATGTTAATTTATAGACACCATTAGATTCAAGATCAATTGTCTTAATTTTTAATTTTAACCATCTAACAACAGCTTCAGCCATCCTCATTTTTTCTTCAAAATTATTTGGTAAAACCCTTTCACTCATTATAATCATCTCCTGGGCAAATATTTTATATTAAAATTTATTTATTGTCAAATATATTTTTATTTAAAATATACTTTACTATGACTAGATTCAAAAATAACATTTTAATGAAAAACATAATTATATTATTACTATCTGGTGGCGTTAGTAAAGCAATTGGTATGATTGGAAAAGTTATATATACAAGAACCGCTGGTATAAACGTAGTTGGCTTATATACTTTACTTACGCCTACATTTATGCTTATTATTACGATTACCCAGTTTAGTTTTCCAATATCAATTAGTAAAATATCGGCTGAAGATAAATATGATAATAATATGCTTCTTAAAACAGCGTACAAATTAGGCTTTGTAATAGATTTAATTTTAATAATTATAATTATGTTATCTTCCAATTTAATTGCTTCATTCATACATAATAACGCTTTAGTACCTGCTATTAGATCAATATGTGTAATTATACCTTTTGTTACAATATCAAGCGTACAAAGAGGTTTTTTACATGGTAAGGAAGATATGTTTTTACCTGCGGTAACAAGTATAACAGAAGAAATTATTAAAATAATATTAATAGTTATATTCTTACCATATGCAATATCTATATCAAATGTTACCGCGGTTATATTTATAATTTTATTTAATGTTTTTATGGAATTATCTACGATTATAATACTAAATAAAAGAGTAAAAAGATATGTACAAAAAACACATGGTAATGATAAAAACATATTAAAAGATATAATTAAAATTTCCCTACCAACTACTTTAATAAGGTTAATATCGTCTTTTGGTTTCTTTTTAGAACCAATTATTCTTACAAATACTCTGCTTTCAATGGGTTATTCTTCTAATTATATTACCCTAGAATACGGAATAATAAACTCTTATATAGTACCACTGCTTTCTTTTCCTAGCTTTTTTTCACTAGCCATTGCAGCAGCATTACTTCCTAACATAACAAAGCTGTATACTAATAAAAAATATAATGAATTTAATAGAAAATTACTTAAATTAATGATTATTTCGATATTGGTTGGAGTTTTTTGCTTAGCGTTTATACTGATTTTTCCAAACGAATTATTAAAACTAATTTATAATGTTAACTTAGGTATTAATTATATATATTTATTAGGACCTTTCTTTCTCATTTTATATATGCAACCTACTTTATCAATTGCATTACAAGCAATGGGAAAAACAAATAAATTATTTATAACAAGCATTGTTTCACTGATCTTAAAATATAGTTTATTATTTATTTTATGTAAACTAGGATATGGTATGAATAGCTTAATATATTCTATTATAATTGGTATAGTAATAACTACCCTATTAGTATTTATAATCGTTGTAAAAAACTTAAATAAAAGGACCTAATTATTTTTAGGTCCTTCATCATTTGATTTAATAGTAAATAAAACTATATTTAATATTATTAATAGTATATGATTTACATAGGTCATTTCTTTATAAATAATTTGCACTATTAACTGAATAATTGCTAAAACGTCTATTACAATAAGTATACTTCTATATGTTTTTAACTTAACTTTATTCATTTATACCCTCGTCATAAATTATATTGCAGGCAAATCCTTTATCAGTATAACTTTTTTGTAATAAATCAATTGTATCAGATGTAGTTGGTTTTACAAATAATACCGTTTGTCCATCATTTACTGTTAAATTTTCGTAGCCTTCCTTTTGATAATTCGTTTCAATATTAAAAGTAAATCCTTTTTCAGTTTTGTTAAAATTTATATTATTAGCAGGTACTGTAACATTATTTAAATAAAAATTTTCATATTGACTTATTAGGTTTTCAACTACTGCTGATGTATTATCATTATTTGATACAACCACATAATTAAAATTACTATCAGTAACTTTATTAGACAAGTAATTTGCTGTGTAAGTTATATTTTGACTTTCTGCATCACTTTTTGAAGAATAAGTACAGGTTAATGTTCCTTTGTCAGTGATTTTCTTTGTTACAGTAGTCTTTTTTGTTGTTTTTGTTTCAACTTCTTTTGTAGTACCCACAAGATTTGTTTTATTATTAATATAATATAAACCTAAAAGTATAACTATAGCTAAAATAACTCCAATTAATGTGTAGTTAGGCTTCTTAGATGATAAAAGAATTTCATTATTGGTAATTGGATCTATTACTACCGTATTATTAACGGCACCATCATATAAATCATCTAAATTTATTTCTCTAGTAACATCATCTTGAGTGATTTTTATTTCTTCTTCTGGGTTTTCTTTGTTAGTTTCTTCATTTTTGTTTGGTTCTTCCATCATCATATTCCTCCTGTATTATTATAATACCACAGTTTTTTTTATTTACGAATATTTATATCATTTTTTAATAAAATTTTACAAAAAAAGAGTTTTTAACTCTCTTTTTTAATTTGATCATTTTCTGGTTTCATTAATGGAAATAATAATACATCTCTAATAGATGGTTGTTCTGTAAATAACATAATTAATCTATCAATACCATAACCTATACCACCAGCTGGAGGCATACCATATTCTAAAGCTTCGATAAAATCCATATCTATATCATTTGCTTCGTCATTTCCTAATTCTTTTTCTTTTAATTGAGCCTCAAATCTTTCTAATTGATCAATTGGATCATTTAACTCTGTATATGCGTTTGCACATTCATGTCCAGAAATAAACAATTCAAATCTATCAACGAACCTTGGATCTTCAGGATTTTTCTTAGTAAGTGGTGAAATTTCAATTGGGTGACCATAAAGAAAAGTAGGTTGTATTAAAGTTTCCTCTACGTATTTTTCAAAAAATAAATTTACTATATGTCCGAAATTCTTTTCGTGTTCTTCAAGTTCTATATCATGCTCTTCTGCTAGTTTTATTGCATCTTCGTCAGTCATTTGCTTACTAAAATCTATTCCAGTTTGTTCTTTAATAGCTTCTACCATTGAAATACGCTTCCATTTGCCACCTAGGTTTATTTCATGACCTAGATAATTAAACGTCATTTTACCACATACTTCTTTTGCGATTGTTTGATACATATCTTCTGTTAAATCCATCATACCCTCTAAATCTGAGTATGCTTGATATATTTCCATTAAGGTAAATTCTGGATTGTGTTGAGGATCCATTCCTTCATTTCTAAATGTTCTTCCTATTTCATAAACACTTTCCATACCCCCAACAAGTAATCTTTTAAGATTAAGCTCTAAAGCAACTCTTAAATACATATCTAAGTCTTGAGTATTATGGTGCGTTACAAATGGTCTTGCTGACGCTCCCGTAAGTAAAGTTGTCAAGATTGGGGTTTCAACTTCCGTAAATCCTCTTTTATCTAAGAAGTTTTGAATACATCTAATGATTTTAGGACGCATAAAAGCGACTCGTTTAGCATCTTCGTTAGTTATTAAGTCTAAGTAACGTCTTCTATATCTTTCTTCTTTATCTTTTAAACCATGAAATTTTTCGGGAAGTGGTCTTAAAGCTTTAACTAAATGAGTATATTCCAAACATTTAATTGTTATTTCACCAGTTCTAGTTTTCATAACTTTTCCACGAACACCAACTATGTCTCCTAAGTCAGCACTTTTAAATAAATTATAACTATCTTCCCCAATATCATTTATTGATATGTATATTTGTATTGGACCAGTTTTATCGCTAAGAGAGAAAAATGAAGCTTTTCCCATTTTTCTTATGAACATAATCCTACCTGCAACTATAACTTCATCTGTTATATTTGCAAATTCATCATGTTCTACATCTTTATATTTTTCTTTTATATCCTTTGCAAAAGCATTTCTTTTAAAACTATGTCCAAATGGATCAATTCCTAATTCTTCAATTTTTTCTTTTTTTCCTCTTCTTACTATTTCTTGTTCTGTCAATTCTCTCACTGTTATCTACTCCTTTTATTTATTCTTACAAGAATATCCTTCTTTTTTTAATTTATTTATAAAACTACTATAAGTTGTTTTTGAATCTATTTTTTCATAAGCTATAGGAAACAAATCATAATTTTGTTTGTCGACTTCTTTAAAATTCATTTTTTCAAAATCTAAATAACCGTTTACCTTAAACATATTATCACTTTCTTCAACAGTGTACGTAAATCCACTCATACCATTTGAGTTTATTACAATTGGTAATTTGCTTTCTTTAACAAATTTAACTTGCTCAGTAAATTCACTATCTGTTGCATTATATACATAAGAACTTTTTATTTTTATTATGTTATTTTTCTTGTATATAACCATATAAGTGTCACTAAAATTATACCCTGTATCTTTTGCTTTTAGCTCACAAACAGTAGTTTTTTCAATTTCAAAAACAGCTAAGTAAACCCCTAAGCTAACTAGTAAAATTATTATTGCAATTAAGATGATTAATAATAGTTTATAATTTATTTTACTATGATTTTTTTTGGGGATGTTTTTAATAGTAGCTAAATCATCTTTTACTTCGTTATTTACCGGTTTTTCATTTATGTTATGCACATTTACATCTGACTGTTTTAATTGTTCTTCTTTTTTTTCTTCTTCTAATTCATAGTCAGTAAATATTGCTCTATCAATTAATGGTATATTTTCTTCATTTGAATCTTTTGTTTCGACTTCAATAAAATCATCATCAAATATTTCGTCTAAAGCATCTTTTAAATTGTCATCCTTTTTATGCATAACATTCACCTATCCCAATATAGTATATCACAACGTATAATTTTTAACAACAAATAAAAGACATAGTAATATGTCTTTATTTATCTATCTCATTATATTTAATTATAAATAAATCATTATTTTTACTGAAAGCATAAAACACGTCTCCAACATTTATTCTTTTATTATGTAATATATTAAGTAACCAATTTTTCGTTTTATTAATAGTATATAAATTATCAAATTGAACTTCACCATCTAATATTATTGGTAATGGATATGTTTTTTTATCTTTATCATCTTTTTTAAACACTGATAACTTTCCATTAGTTTCAAGAATCGCATATTCAACTTCATCAATACTTCTAATATCTTTTTCTCTTAATTGAAGAAGTAAATCATCTAACGTATATCTTTGATCTACCATACACTTAAAATTTACTATACCGTTTTTAATTATGATACTTGGTTTTCCATCAATAAAACTTCTGAATTTAGAATTTTTCAATGATATCTTTGCAATTATTATTTGAAGTACTACTAGAACAATTACTGGTATTAGACCACTTAAAAATTCGTTTTTTTTCTCCAAAGCCATTGCTATAAGTTCAGCAATTAATATAAACACCACCAAATCAAAAGTTCCTAATTGTCCTACTTCCCTTTTTCCCATTATTCTAAATATTGCTGCTACAAGCATATATATGAATATGGTTTTTAAAATCAATTCTAAATAGTTCATTTTATCACCTATTTTATTATGGTCTTATTCATATTTTTATATACAAATAATATATTTAATCAGAGGTGATATTTTGAAAAAATATTTATTTCCAATATTATATACGGTTGGTATTACATTAATAGGAGGTTTAATAACTAGTATTCTATATTATTTTAATATAACATCAGATAAATTAAATAACATATTTTTATATGTTATAAGTATATTAGGAATTTTCATAGGCGCTATTAAAATAAGTATAAATCTAAATTATAAAGGTATTGTTTCTGGAGTGCTATATTTCTTGTTTTGGTTCATAATTATGTTATTTTTATCATTAGTATTTTTTAAAACTAATTTTTCATTAAAAAACATAATCTATTATTTAGTGCTTTTAGTTTTTTCTATATTCGGTGGAATCATTGGAAAAAATATGCAAGAAGAAAGCAGTGACTAGTCACTGCTTTTATAGTTATTAATAAAATTTTCTTTATATTCTTTAAAATTATCGTTTCTAATAGCTTCTCTTATTTCTTCTGTTTCCTTAATTAAAAATCTAATATTATGTATCGAAAGAAGTCTACCTCCATTTACTTCACCAGCAGTTATTAAATGTCTTACGTATGCTTTTGTAAAGTTTTTACATGTATAACAGTCGCAATCTTCTTCAATGGGGGTAAAATCTTCTTTATACTTAGCATTTTTTATATTTATTCTACCGTGTTTTGTAAAACAATTACCATGTCTTGCTATTCTTGTTGGAAGTACGCAATCAAACATGTCTATTCCTCTTTCAACACATTCTAATATATCAATTGGTTCACCAACACCCATTAGATATCTAGGCTTATCATATGGAAGATACTTAGTAGCATAACTAATCATATTATACATAATATCTTTTGGTTCTCCAACAGATGTACCACCAATTGAATATCCATCAAAGTCCATTTTGACTGTTTCTATTGCGCTTTCACGTCTTAAATCTTCAAACTCACCGCCTTGTACAATGCCAAATAATGACTGATTAGGATTATTAAAAACATCTTTACCTCTTTTTGCCCATCTAAGTGTCCTTCTCATTGAGTTTTCTATATACTTTCTTGTTGCAGGATAAGGGGCACATTCATCAAAACTCATTGCAATATCGGAATCTAATTTATTTTGTATTTCTATTGATTTTTCAGGCGTTAAAAAAAGTTCTTTACCATCAATGTGACTTTTAAACTTAACTCCATCTTCGGTTATATCTTTTGGTTTTGCAAGTGAAAACACTTGAAATCCACCTGAATCAGTAAGCGTTGGACCATCATAATTCATAAATTTATTTAATCCGCCAGCTTTACTTACAATATCTTCACCTGGTCTAAGCCATAAATGATATGTATTTGATAATACTACAGCAGAGCCACATGCCTTTAATTCCTCGGGCATTAACGTTTTAACGTTTGCAATAGTTCCTACCGGCATGAACATTGGAGTTTCAAAATCGCCATGATTAGTATGCAAAATTCCAAGTCTTATATTTTTATTATCATTATCGTTTTTAATTAATTCATATTTTATTTTTGACATCTTCTTCACCCTTCAAAATTATAGCATAAGTAAAGTATTTAGCAAAAACTAAATACTTTACTTATTAATTCTTTTTAATACTTTAGAAGTCCCGTTCAAAACGTTATAACCAAATAAATTTAACGCATATTTAACATCGTTTTTTGCTTTATGCCTTAAATAAGGCTTTTTAGCAACACTAACGGTACCAAGATTTCCGGTTAAATATATGGTGTTTTTATCAATGAATCTAATATCAGTACGTTTAAGATTATTATCCTTAGCACGCTTTGCAGTTGTAACATTCATCTCTAATAGATTGGTTAGAGTATCTATTAATGATGTTAAATTTATATCTAAATTCTTTATTTTCCCTAATTCTTCCTTCAAAGCCAGTTCTTTTATTCTAATTTTTAAGACTTCCATTTGTTCTTTATATTTAACAGTTTTAACAAAATCATCTAAAGCCAATTTTGCATTATAAGATGCTTTGCTCAAGTTTGTTATAAAATCTGAATCTCTTTCGTTTGAATATTCATTTATACTTGATAATGCAATAAGTAAATATGCCAAACAATCTTCGAATTCTTCGCTTAAATTTTCTTTATAATCATTTTTTGCAAATTCAGCAATATTGATTGCTCTTTTTAATTGGTGATAATCATTGTGATTAAGTCCTGATAAAGGTTGAACTACACCATTTAAATCGGTAGCAATTTCTCTATTTATTTTTTCTATTATTCTTCTGTTTAACATGTTTTATCCTCCGTTATTTTATTAACATACAATCTCCAAAAGAGAAAAATCTATATTTCTTATCTACTGCCTTTTTATACGCCTTTAAAACATTTTCTTTACCTGCTAATGCGCTAATAAGCATAATAAGTGTTGATTTTGGTAAATGAAAATTAGTTAAAAGAGCGTCTATTGCTTTAAATTTATACCCAGGGTATATAAAAATCTTAGTATTACCTGATTGAGCTTTAAATTGACCTGTTTTATCTACTATTGTTTCTAAAACTCTTGTTGATGTAGTACCAACTGCAATTATTCTCTTTCCATTTTTACGTGTTTTGTTAAGAAGATCAGCTACCTCTTGACTCATTTCATAATACTCTGAATGCATGTCGTGTTTTGTAACATCTTCTACGTTAACAGGTCTAAATGTTCCAAGTCCAACATGAAGTGTTACATATGCTACGTTAATTTTTTTTTCTTTTATTTTATCTATAACTTCATTCGTAAAGTGAAGCCCTGCCGTTGGTGCTGCTGCACTACCTGGATTTTTTGCATAAATAGTTTGATATCTATCTTTTTCACTTAATTTCTCAGTTATGTATGGTGGAAGAGGCATCTCTCCTAATTTATCTAAAATTTCAAGTAATATTCCATCATAAATAAATTTATACTTTCTTATTCCATCTTCACCTACAGATGTACACTTGCAAGATAAATCATTCGAAAATTTAACAATAGTACCAACTTTTATTCTTTTTGCAGGTTTTGTTAAACATTCCCACTCATCATTGCCTAAATCTTTTAACATTAAAACTTCAATTACTGCACCAGTATCTGTTTTATGTCCTATTATTCTTGCTGGTATAACTTTAGTATCATTTAATACTAAAGTATCGCCAGGTTCTATATAATCTATTAAATCAGTAAATACTTTATCTTCAGTTTTACCAGTATTTTTATCTAATACCATCATGCGTGAAGAATCTCTTTTTTTAAGAGGAGTTTGTGCTATAAGTTCCTTTGGTAAATCATAATCAAAATCATCAGTTTTCATACAATCCTCCTTGCATAAAAAATAATATTTACTAAACACGAGTAAATATTATAATTCATTTTTAATAAAATTTCAACTATATTACTTTTTATTTTTATCTATTCCCAAATGTCTATATGCTAAATCTGTTACGATACGTCCTCTTGGAGTTCTTTTTAAATAACCAATTTGTAAAAGGTATGGCTCACATACATCCTCAATGGTAGAAACTTCTTCTCCAATTGATGCTGCAACTGCTTCTACACCAACAGGACCGCCGTTAAATTTATATATGATAGTTTTTAAAAGCTCATAATCAACTTCATCTAAACCTAATTTATCTACTTTAAGTGAATCAAGAGCATACTTGGTAATATCCAAAGTAATCGTACCATCACCTTTTACTAAAGCAAAATCACTTACTCTTTTAAGTAATCTATTAGCAATTCTAGGTGTCCTACGACAACGGTTTGCAAGTTCTTTTGCTGCTTCATCATCTATTACCAAATTAAGCACTCTTGCACTTCTTTTTATTATTTCAGTTATTTCTTCTTCGGTATAATAATTAAGTTTTGATACAATTCCAAAACGATCTCTAAGCGGAGCTGATAAATCTCCAGCTCTTGTTGTTGCACCAACTAAAGTAAAATGAGGTAAATCAATTCTAAGATTACGGTTAGATCCTTCACCACCTACTATTATATCAAGTGTAAAATCTTCCATAGCAGAATAAAGTATTTCTTCAACAAATCTTGGAATTCTATGAATTTCATCAATGAATAATACGTCACCTTCTTCAAGTGATGATAAAACAGCAGCTAAATCCCCAGACTTTTCGATTGATGGACCAGATGCAGTTTTAATATTAGCTTCCATCTCATTTGCAATTACATACGAAAGAGTTGTTTTGCCAAGGCCAGGAGGACCATATAATAACACATGATCTAGCGCTTGAGAACGCATTTTAGCAGCTTTCATAAATACTTTCAAATTTTCAACTATATCTTTTTGACCAATATATTCATCAATACTTTGAGGTCTTATAGTTGATTCAAAACTATCTTCTTTCAATTTTTCAGAAGTAATTATTCTATTATCCATAAGCTAAATCCTTTCCGTTATTTTAATAACATTTTTAATGCATCTTTAACTTGTGACTCTAAGCTTTTAGATGAATCAATATTAGGCAATATTTTCTTAATATCAGCTGGTTTATATCCCAAAGATTTAAGCGTTTCAGTAAGTTCTATGTAATCGTGCTTTGTTTCAATTGCATCAACAGCCAATTTTCCTTTTAAATCAAGAATAATTTGTCTTGCAACCTTATCACCAATCTTAGGAAATTTCTTTAAATAATTAATGTTACCACTTTCAATAGCATCATAAATACTATCTTTATTATCACCAGAAAGCATTGGAAGAGCCATCTTACATCCTAGACCTTTAACACTTATTAATTTTAAAAATAAATCTTTATCTTCTTTATTTTTAAATCCATATAATGTATTTTCTTCTTCTCTTATTTGCTGATATAAATAAATTAATACTTCTTCGTTTGTTTTGTATGAATAAGGATTAGGAACGAAAATCATATATCCAATTCCATTATTTTCTAATACTACATAACTAGGCTCTATCATCGTTATAATGCCTTTTATATATGAATACATAAAACACCTCATTTATCATTATATAAACTAATTTTACCACGAACAATTGTATTTGTAAATAAAAAATTAAAAAGGCATACTACTTTGCCTTTAATCTTAAAAAATTCAAACGAGTTTTGATATCTTCACTTTTTACTTTTATATTATTTAAACAATTATATAATATCTCAATAGCATTTTTTTTAAAGAGATAAATATTCTAAAAACAGTTCTGTGTCATATCTTATTTGGCAGCATATCTTAATACATCTATCTTAGTTACTAACTCTTCTATTTTAATTTTGTTATGTAAGTTTTTACCTTTTGTGTTATTTTATCTAATTAAAGACTTAACTAAATTTTTACTAGCCCTTATCATATCACAATATCCCTTAGATATTTTTCTTGATTGTTCATCTATGAAATCATATTTTGAATTAATATTCAAAAGTTCATTTAACGCCATAACCATCTTCTTAGGAGAAATCTCGTCAGGGCTTTTAAATTCTACTAAGATACATTTTGATTTGCAATTATTTTTTGCATAAGAAATTGCATAGCCTTTACCATTCCCATATTGATTAGGATATTTTCTATCAATCAAGCAATTATTATAAAATGGTTGCATTATGTCTTTATCACCATATAATGCATTTAACCATCCATGTACATCAATATAAATATCGGGTTTATATTTTAACATAAGTTTTGCTATTTCAAAAGTTTCAGGAGCGTTAAAATGTTCAAAATCTCTATTTATATCAATATTATTAGCTGTTGTTCTACCAAATCCATTATCTGATACTCCATCAAATAAACCATCTGGATTGCAGCACGGAATAATTACAATTCTAGTTTTATTTAAATTGTTTATATTTGAATAATAACATGCAACTTTCTCTAAAGTATCTTTTATTAAATTCCCATCATGTTCATAAGCCCCTTCAAAACCATGCATAACGCCTGTTATTAAAATAGTCTTATCAACATCAGAAACATTATTTATCACATATGCATTTAATGGTTTTTTCATTTGACTAAAACCAAAACCAATAAGTCTCTCATTATTTTTATTAGCATTAAATGATAAATAATCTTCATCATTTTTATAATCTTCTATTTCAATTAATAATTTATTTATATAACTTCTTGAATAAAAAAAATTATTATAAATAAATCTTTTATGAATAACATCATTTTTGCTTAGAACGTCTACTGCTTTTTTTATATTATTCATTGATTCTTTTCTTATCTTAAAATAATTTTTCATAAAACCCCCTATGCGATATTATATCAAAATGTAAAAATATGACTATCATCTGGAACTTCAGTAACTGTATAATCAAATGGTAAAGTTAAATTTGGCGTTTCATCTCCAAATAAATGTTGTTCAATCATAACATCAGTAGTAATAGTTTCACTTAAAGTTTGAGTAGTAATTAATTCGCTTAATTTATTCACGATGTTTTCGGGAATTTCAATATTTTTAAATTTAAAAGAAGATTGCATATAATATTTAATTCCAACGTACCCGCCTTTAAATCTATTAGATAAATAGTAAGGATCTTTTTCAAAAAGATAGAAAAAGTTTTCAGCAAATCCATTTTCGTCATTTTTTTTGCTATGTAATATATGCTCGAAACTTAATTTTTCGTCTTTAGTAAGCACTAAGGTATTTAATGCTTCCCTACAAGTTCTGGCATCAATATCATTAGCAATTTCTTCTATAATTGCCTTTCTTTTTTCTTTATTTTCAGTAATTTCTAATTCACTAGTTTGTAGAAATATTTTTAACTTTTCTTTTATATCTTCTTGTTTTTTATTATTTTCTATTGTTTGCATATTAAAAAACCTCCCTAATTAATTATATTATATCATATTTTATATAATATGTTATAACTGCTTTTTATCGTTGCATAAAGTATTGTATTTTTCTTACTTCTAAATGATTTAATACATAACTTGCATATAATTCTATTTGTAATTATTAATAAAGGCTTTAGCTTCTTGATGTAATTCTAGCCCTTTACTATTTAAATATTTTTCTTCTTGCATTAAAAATTTAATAATTGCTTTATTTAAATTCCTATATGATAGTTCTTTTATTTCTATCATTTCGTCAGATAAATTAGATCTACCAGTTTTATCTGCTATAAATATTATTTTTTCAAAATCCGTCATCACATGATGACAAATAGTATGATATTTTATAGCTCTACACATTTCATCACTGAAATTAAACCATTCTTTTGCAACTAAAGCTCCAATATCAGCATGAAGCATTTTTTTGTATTTATCATCTAGTAATTTCTTATTAAGATTATATTTATCTATCCATTTCTTATTTTCTTCAAAAGTAAAATTTTTAGTAATATCATGGCAAAGACCAGTAAGATATGCCTTTTCTTCATCTAAATTATAATTTTTAGCTAACTTTTTAGCTTCCTCTGCAACCATTAGTGAATGATTATATCTTTTTTCATCTACTAATTCTCTTAATTTCATTTTTATTTTTTCTTTCATTTAATTATCATTCCTTTATTTCTATATTTGATAAATTTTTAAATGTATTATTTATTAAATTTAAAAATTCATTATAACCATTAATACATAATCTGATAATATATTTATTTTTTTCTCGATCTACATCTGCATATTTATTTTCATTTTCTAAACCATCAAACTTATTTATATTTCTTATATTATATCATAATTCTTACTTTAATATTTAAAAGTATTATTATAAAAAGAAATGTATTATATATTGAATACGTTAATATATTATGATAAAATGTACTTAGCTTGCCTCCTTAGTTAAGTGGTATAACGCAGCCATGGTAAGGCTGAATTGTAAGTTCGATTCTTACAGGAGGCACCAGATAGATACCAAACTCGGAAAATTCGAGTAAAAATAGAAAACTACTCTCAAATTAAATTGAAAGTAGTTTTATTTTGTAATTTAGAAAACACACTTACATATTGATAAATACCATGCGTATATAATTTTACCATCTATTATTTTGAATTAATAAATCTTTTGGTAAATCAAATAATTCATTATGCTGAACATTAATAATTTTATTGGCAATATCAAAAATGCTATAAATAGATAATTCTTCTAAATTATTAACTTTTTCTTTAACTAAATTCCAAATTTTATCACTTTTATCATAACATCACCTTATTAAATCAGTATAATAAATTATTTTCTTATTTAATGACTTAGCAAATTCAATCTCACTTTTTGTACTATCTCCAATATAGCCATTAACATTAACAACTAAAATAGAATCAGAAAGTTTAATTCTTTCTTTATGCATTTTATCAAGCATTAATACTTCTTCTTCAGTAAAATCGTCTTTGCTAGTTTTACTTGGATTATAAATTGGTACAAGCATACAATTTCCTTGTAGCTACATTTTTTCTGTTATTTCCATCATTTCTTTGTAAAATTTTAAACTACCACATACTGTTATAACTTTCATTCTACACATTCTCCTTATTATTGAACTAATTTATGTTGCTTCTCATCCCAAGCAGGAGTACAAGACATTGATACAACACAATATTCTGTATCTAAATAGTATTTTCAACTGGATTTATTAAAATGGAATCACCTTTTTCAAATTCAATATAATTATTATCAAAATAAATTTTCCCTTTACCATCTAATACATAAATTAACTCTTTACTAATTGTATTAACACAATAGCCTGTTTCTGGATATCTACCTGTTATAGTTGCAATTCCTAAATCTATATCTTTATCATCAAATGAGTATTCTAATGTTTTGCACTTATCACTGTTTGCGCCTTTAATAGCATCACTATATTTTATACTTTGCATTGTAATCCTCCTATATCAAATTTCTAAATATTTCTGTTACATTTTTCATTTCTTTTTCTGATGACATTATTGTAATTAGGAAATTTTTCTTCTTGTTAACAATTATATATTGACCATTAGATCCATCTCTAAAAACAAAATCATCTCTCGAAATAAATGTATAATAACCTACGGCAATTTTAGGAAATACTCTTTCAGGTTTATATACTAATGAGGTTTCTAATTGAACAGAACACATTTCATTTATCCACTTTTCAGGAATAACTTGACAATCATTATATTTTCCATTATTCAATAATAGTTCTCCTATTTTATGAAAATCACTATGTTTAAGATAAAGACCCGTTGCTCCTGGACAATATTTTCCATAATTTTCCCATATAAATTCATTGATACCTAATTTATCAAATATATTTTCTTTAATAAAGTTAGTTAGATTAATATTAAATTTTTCTTGAAAAAATACTGATAAAATAAAAGGCTCGACATTATTATATGCAAATCTATTTCCTACCTCAAAAGGAATATTATAGTTAAGAGCATAGTCTAATAAGTTATTTTTATCAATGTCCTGTATATAACTTTCAGACATCATTTGTTTTTCATATCCTGAAGTATGAGTTAATAGATCTCTTACTTTCCATTTTTTTATTTTTTCTAAATTACTTTTATTAGTAATATTCGTAACTTTTTCAATAGATGGATAAATCAAAGTATCTAACGAAAACATACCTTTATCAATTGCGACACCAACAGCCATTGCAACCAATAATTTAGAACAACTTCTTAATTCGTGTAAACTTTCATCATTATAAAAGACTCTATCAATTTTACCATCTTGCTCTAAAAAAATACTATCAATGTTTAAGCTCGGTAAAATTTTTTTTAACTCAAATATATTATTTTTTATTGTTTCTATATTAATCATCTTTTACCTCCTCTTGTTACACATCATAAGGAAACTTTCTATAATCATATTTTTTAGTAACTTTATCTAATTATTCAACTGCTTCTTTAATGTCCTTTACAGCTTCATCTAAAGTATAATTTATATCTCTATATCTCTTATTAACGCCAATTTATAGGTAATACGATTAAGCTTTCCTATTACATCTCATAAAATTAGGAATAATATTTTAAGAAGGAAAAGGAACTAAAAATTACATATAATATATAAATTTATTTTTTTAGTATCCTTGTAGTATTTAAGATTGTAAGAAGTGTAACACCAGTATCTGCAAATACTGCCTGCCACATACTTGCAATTCCAAATGAACTTAATATTAACACAAGAACTTTTACACCTATTGCAAATATCAAATTTTGTTTGATTATCTTACTAGTATGTTTTGATATTTTTATACCATCTACTATTTTATTTAGTTCATCAGTCATTATAACAACGTCTGAAGCCTCTATTGCAGATGCACTTCCAAGAGACCCCATTGATATACCAACATTTGCTCTCGCAAGTGATGGGGCATCATTTATACCATCTCCAACAAAAGCAGTAATACCATTATTAGATGCTATTTCATCTTCTAATAGTTTATATTTATCTTCTGGTAATAGTTCATATTTAGTATTTTCTATACCTACTTTTTTAGCAATATTAAGAGCAGTATCCTTATTATCACCAGTAAACATATATGGTGTTATACCAAACCTTTTTAGTTCATTAATAGTTTTTTTAGCATCCTTTTTAACACCATCAACTAATTCTAATTTTGAAATTACTCTACCATTAACACTTAAATATATGGCATTAGATTTTTCTTTAGTTTTACAAAAATCACTTGATCCTATTTTTATTTTCTTCTCTTTTAATTCATATGAAATACCTTTACCAGAAATTTCTTTAAAATTAGATATATCATTAGTTTTTACTTTTATATTAAATACATTAATAATTCCTTTTGCAATTGGATGATTAGATAGTTTTTCTCCTTTTACGTATAATTTAATAATATCTTTTTCTTTATAAGTATCATCTATTATAGTTAATTTATAATCACTATAATTACCAGTTGTTATAGTACCTGTTTTGTCAAAAATTATTTTATTTATATTTCCAAGTGCATCTAAATAATCGCTACCTTTTACTAATATTCCATCTTTAGATGCTCTACCTATTCCAGAAAAATAACTAAGTGGAACTGATATAGCAATTGCACATGGGCAAGATATTACTAAAAATACTAATGCTCTATATATAGCGGTACTTACACTAACGTTAAATAATATTGGCAAAAATACTGCTACCATAATTGCTAAAACTAATACTACTGGTGTATATATCTTAGCGGCTTTTGCAACAAAGGTTTCTGTCTTAGCTTTTCTATCAGTAGCAGATTCTACTAACTCTAAAATTCTAGATACGGTACTATCATTATAGAGATTAGTTACCCTAAGTTCTATTAGACCACTTTCATTTACACTTCCAGATAATACTTTATCATCAACTGTTACTTTTCTAAGTTTTGATTCGCCCGTTAAAGCTGCGGTATTTAGTTTGGCATTACCTTTTATAATAATACCATCTAATGGTACTTTTTCACCTTGTTTAATTATTATTATGTCATCAATTTTGACTGTTTCAGGACTTACTTTAATATCTTCTTTATTAGTCTTTAAATTAGCATATTCTGGCTTTATATCCATTAAGTTACTAATTGACTTACGCGAATTATTAATGGCTAATTCCTCAAGTATCTTACCTATTTCATAAAGAATTATTACCATTAATCCCTCATGAACATTATCAGTTAAATATGCTCCAACGCAAGATATTGTAACAAGTAAGTTTTCATTTATCGTTTTTGATTTAAATAATAATTTAAGTGCGTTTGTAAAAGTTCGTAAAAGAAGAATTACATACCCTATAATTATTAATGCTTTAGATAAATTACCTTTAAATACAAACATACCTACTAATGAAGCAATCGTTCCTAAAACTAATCTTATCGTATGAAATAAAACATTTTTTTTAGTTTTGGTATTTTCATTTAAATCAAGCACGTTTATGTTTGGTTCTATATCTTTTACTATATTAGATACATAAGATTTAACATCTGTTTTCATATTTGTCTCTACCATAACCGTCAATTTTGTAAAATTAACACTAGCATCATTAATATTCTTATCTTTTTTTAGAGTTTGTTCTATTTTATTTGCACAATTAGGACAATCTAAATTATTTAATTTATACTTATATCTCATTTATGTGTTCACATCCCATCTTAAATATTTTTTCAACATGATCATCTGCTAAATAATAATAAGTTAAATTACCTTCTTTTCTATATTTTACCAATTTGGAATCCTTAAGAATCCGAAGTTGATGACTAACAGCAGACTGACTAACACCAATTTTCTCTGATATATCATTAACACACATTTCATTATTAATAAGCAAGTTCATTATTTTTACCCTGGTAGAATCACCAAACATTTTAAATAATTCTGATAAATCTATTATCTTATCATCATCTAATAAATTCATATTACATATCCTTTCTATATGAATACATGTTCATATATTAATATTATATGTAATGAAAAAGAAGTTGTCAATATAATACTTTCAACTTCTAACTATGTAGTTATTTCTTTTTAGACTTCTTTTTAATAATAATTCCTTTTAATCTGGTATTTAACCTTATTAGAACTTTATTTGTATTAGAATTAATGTTATTTAATTTTAGTCTTGAAATTATTTCTTTTAACATACTTATTTCACTATTAAATTCTTTTTCAGGAATTTCATCAATAATTTCGTCAATATCAAATTTATCAGAAATAGACTCTTCTAAAACTATTTCAACATATGCTGAAACAAACTCAATTTCATCAGTATTTAATGGGCTTTCTTCATCGATATACGGATGACTTTTATTCTTTTTAGCTTGGTATAATCTCATTCTTTCTGTTCTAGGTATAATAGGTTCACTAGTTAGTGGCTTAAAATCCTGTTTTTTAGGACTAATTAAAATCTCGGGTTTTACGTCTTCTTTTTTGATAAAAGAAGAGTTATATTTTTTAATTTCATTTATTAAAATATTATATTCCTCAGACATATTATATATAGTTGCCATCTTTCCACATTTATTATCAAGCTCTTTAATTTGTCTTTTAGAAATATATTCATTATTGGTAGCAAGCACTTTTATTTCATTTAAACTTTCTAGTGATTCTTTTAAAAATATTTTATTAAAATTTCCCATTGACTCATCATACTTATCAATAAACAGAAGAAGATAAAATAACCAAGCATACATAATATTGTCAGCAAATTTTACATTAGGATTTTGTTTTTTATTATCAATTACTTCTTTTGAAATTTTAAAGAAAGAATCAACTATAATATTAAAATCATTTTTTTTCAATAATTTTTTAACGTTTGAAAAAAGATTTTTATTGAAATTATTTTTATAATAATTTGATGTTATACATGCATTGTAGAAATCTTCTATGTACGCATGAAGTATAACTGAAATATATTTTTTTATTTCACTATCATTAATTAGTTTTTCTATATAATCAATTACAAAATTTGTTTCAATTATTATATCAATTTTATTAATTAATATATCATCAGTTACCGAGCTTTTATCATAATACATCTCTTTAGTAGTTAAATTCGTATTTAATTTTTTTAAATTTACAAAATTTCTTATTTCGTTTCCTAATTTTGCTTGGTTAACATTAAACAATTTCATTTTTTTATTACATAATTCAATAGTTTCTAAAACTTTATTCATTATCATAACCTTCTTTATTGTTGTTTTAAAGCAATAGATAGACCTATTACGTGTTTTAATATTATAATTGTATAATAAATGTATGTCAACAATAAAAAGCCTCTAATAGGGCTTTAATTATTTTTTAATTTCATTACTCCATCTTTAAATATATAATGTTTATTACATATCTTTTTAACCGTCATTCTATGAGTTACAATAACAACCGTTTTTTCTTCCAAATGCTTTTTTATAAGATTAATTATTAGATTTTCTGTTTCTGTATCTAAGTTAGATGTTGGTTCATCTAAAATATATAATTCCTTATCAAGTACTATACCCCTTAAAATATTAATCCTTTGCTTTTGGCCTGCCGATAACTTTACTCCTCTTTCACCAACGATGGTATTTTCTTTATCAGGTAGTTCCATTATCCAATCAAAAAGATCAGCATCTTTTAGTAATTGATAAAAACGTTTATCACTTATTTTTTTACCTAAACATATGTTTTCTTTAATTGATACGTTCAATAAGTCAACATCTTGTGAAATGTATGCAAGAGACAAATTTTTATTGGTTTTCTTTCCATTAATCAAATAAGTTGCCTTATCATCGACTAAAAACTTTGAAAGAATATTTAAAAAAGTGGTTTTACCTTGTCCGGATTTACCAATAATACTTACTTTATCTCCTTTATTTAATAAAAAATTAGGAACAATTATTCTTTTCTTAGACTTTTTATCATATTTAAAATTAACATTCATTATTTCGATTGTATTAAAACTATTTATAATTTCTTTTTTATCATAAGTACCTATCATTTCTTCTATTTGATCGTTAGCCGACTTAAGTTCAGTATGAACTTGGAAAACGTTACTTAGTCTTCTAAACTCGGACTTTATACCATTAAATGCAGTTATGTAAAATAACAAGAATGCTAAAATATCTTCACCATTTTTAAATCTAAAATATAGCGATATCAAAACCACTAAGTATATAACAAGTAAAATAGCATCAATTCCATTAAATCTTAAAATACTTGCGTTTTTTAAATTATGAAAACTTTTCTTAACAGGAATAAATGACTCATCTATTTTGGTAATAGAATATAAATCAGCATCCAATTTTTTTATTGTTTTAATATTTTGCAAAATATCAGTTAAACAAGAATTATAGTTAGAATAATCTGTATTATACACTTTTTGTTTTTTCTTTACATACCTAGATAACCTAACGTTATAAATAACAATAACTATTAATAATATTAATATTATTAAAAACACTTTTTTATCTTGAATATAAGTAGTCGCAAGAAAAATACCACCTGATACCAAACAACCTAACACGTTATCCATTATGCACCTTAAATAGTTAACAGCATTACTAGTAACTAAATCTACCTGTTTTTTTAAATATCCTGTATGAATGTTATTTAACCTTTCTAGTGGTACGTTCATAATTCTTTTAAAATATGCTAATACCACGTTCTTTTCGTATTTTTGTACAAAGTCATTAACAGGTACACTCCATATGTGGTTACATATCATATATATAATGTTAAGTATCCCTACTAATAAAATAAATAATTTAAAATTATTTATTGAAAAATTATTAGAAATCAAAAGAGATATAATAACTGGAATAATATATAAACTAACATTTAATACAAACGCATTAAATACACATAAAAAATATTTAAATTTATTTAGGTATTTATAACAGAACATAAATATCACTATCCTTCTATATTATTTTCATCATCAAATTTAACATCTAAAAATTTGCGACTTGCTAGATAATCGCACATGTGTACGAATCTTTGAAATTTTGATTCTGGTTTAGGTAGTACTACACTACTATAATTATTAGTTGTCCAAGGTCCCATATGGGATGATATAACATGACAAATAAATTCTATTTCTTTATCATTAAACTTTGTTTTATTTTTATTTTCTTTTATATAATCACAAACAAGTAATGGATGTTCAAATTTTGTATATTGTGACTTTTCAAGTCCTGATTTTAACCCATCATGCATCATAAGTGCAATCATCATTAAATCCTTTTCGTTTTTAGTATAAGCACCTGTTATACTTTCATTATTAAACATCTCATATGCAATTCTAACTGCTACCTTAGTATGTCTAACTAGTCCACCATCACCTAACGAAAAAGCAGGATGATATTTACCAGTAGACGAAGCTGGTACCTCAAAAAAATAATCTGGCAATAAATTAATTAATACTTTTGCACTATCTTTATATCTTAGATTATTAATAAAATTTAGTTCCCTTTCAAATACTGCTGTTTTATCCATTATTTTATTCATTTTAATCTCCTTTTATTTTATTTTACCTTTTTGTAAGTAACTAGATATTTTATCTTCAAATTCTTCTTCATTTCATTATTGTTTTTAAATACAATGCGCATAAAAAAGCATTAGGAAACATAATTCTTAATTTATTTAAAGATTTACCTTTTTTACTATCTAATTCATCATATATATATGAAACTAATTCTTTACTAACAAAAAATTTTTTTAATTTACTTGCCTTTATTAAACCTTTAATTTTTCTATGACCCTTTATTTTGTTTTTTAAAAAAGCTTTTTTTATTTTTATATTTAAAAATGAAGTTCTATATATTTTAGATGGATCTATATTAAATATATCTGCTAAACGTTCTAACGTTTCGTTAAAAACTTTTTCTTTATTTTTATTAAGTATTCTACTAGGCTTTAAAATAAGAAAATAATCTTTGACCAAGCTAGCATATAAATCATAAAATTTATCACCTATTCTTTTATAATTACGCGATAATGATCCTTTTTTAAAGGTGTATTTATCTCCTTCTAATTCATTATACATTTTCATAGTATCATTATAACCTAAAGCAATTGCATACCTCGCATAATACTTTTCAAAAGCTAGAAAGTTTCCTAAGTTATTTTTAGGCTTTATATAGGTTATTTTAACCTTTTTATTCTTTACAGGTCTAGTAACTCCTACTGCTCCCATATCTACTGCAATTATTTCATCTGCTCCCATACTTATTGCAAGATTAATTGGTAAATTATCATAATAACCACCATCTACAAAGTTATTTTTACCTATTAAGGTTGGTTTAAAAGCGGGAAAACATGAGCATGATGCTAATAAATACTTTTTAGTATCACCTTTTTTTAAATCTTTTTTTCTAACATACTTACCCTTAAGCGATGGAAAATACGTAGTAACTAACCCATAATCTATGTTAGATTTAAAAAGTTTATCTTCATCTAACGCATTATCTATTACTTTTTCAAGGCCCTTCATTTCATAGCCTCCACTAATAGCGCCTTTGGCATACTTTCTTAATATTTCTTCTTTTCCTTTTTTAGTTTTAAACTTTCCATCTATTTCTATATCCATAACTTTTTTATAATCCATATAATACCAGGTTTTAAAAGCTTTATAATAATCATCTTGCGCCATCAAAACACCAGTTAAAGATCCTACTGATGTTCCTGTTACTATATCATAATTAATATTTAAACGTCTAAGAGCTTTCCATACACCCATTTCATATCCGCCTTTAGCTCCTCCTCCTGCCAATACTATTGCTCTTTTCATAACATCACCGCCATACTATTTTTCTTTATTATTTCTTAATTTATTACTTTTATCAGTAAAAAGAGTTAAAAATAAGTCATATGATGAATTATACCATCTATTATAATTTTTGAACTTTTTTTATTAGAAAATCTGGATAAAATAAATTAGTATTAATAGCTACTTCTATATGATACACAAACCATATTTTTTTGTCATGGCATTTCATACAAATTATGTAATATAGCTGTTTTTACTGCTAATTTTATATTAAAATTTTATTTTTATGTTTTTTTAAATATTTATTAGATAATAAGTAAATTACTATTTCAACTTTAGTAATATGTTTTCATAGTAAAATAATACATGATGTAAAAACTTATTAAGATTCTTATTTAAAATACTTAACTATTAAAAATTAAAAAGATTATATTCAAAAAAATTCTTTATTTTCTCCACTAATACATTTTTTAATAAATTATATCACCGTATAAATTATAACATGATTATTGTAAAAAAACATAAAATTATGATATAATTAGTTCATGTCCTCGTAGCTCAGCTGGATAGAGCATTCGCCTCCTAAGCGAAGGGTCGCGCGTTCGAATCGCGCCGTGGACGCCACTTAAATAAATAAAAATACACAAGTCATTTCAGATTTATGTATTTTTTATTTTATAAAATTAATTAAAAATAACATCCACACGCTGATTTGTGTTTTTGCTTGCATTGCTCCCTCTAATATAGTTGATACTTTATCTGCTAAAGTTACGATCCACGCCTCTTTTGATTTAGGAACCACAGATGACGTAGGAAACATATGAGATTCAATTATATTTTGTTCTTTTTCATTAATTGCAAAATATTTTATAGCATTTTCTTTTGCAATTGTTGGATGTTCTACAAACATTTTAGCACTCGTTAATAAGTTTTTATCATCTCTTACTAAAAAGAAATCATGTAATGCTGCACCTCTTATAGTACTAGTTACATCACAACCTAAAACCTTAGCTAATTTATAAGCAATGTATGAAACCCTAACCGAATGGTTAAACCTAGTATTTCCATGATGAATAATAGATTTAGTTTTAATAAATTCTTTATGAGTTAAAATGGGTTCTGCAACACTCATAAAATCTTTATCATTATATATTTTATTTATAAGTTTCAATGTAATCAACCTCTTTGTTTCAATTTATTATATTCATTACCATGATAATAAATAAGTTAAACCGCATATTATTTAAACTGCTTTTTAAGAATAACATATATTAGTTAAATTGTAAAGATACAATTGTTTGGTATACAAATTTATATATATAAAATAAAAAGAAGTATTTTTAACAAATTGCTTCTTTAAATTCGATAATCACAAGCGCTACATTTAACGTTTTTATCTTTATCTTCTACAAGTAGGCTATGACACTCTGGGCACAATTTACCAGTTGGTTTATCCCATACTGCGACTTTACATTTAGGAAAATTACCACATCCATAAAACACTTTGCCTTTTTTGGTTTTTCTTTCAACTATTTTACCACCACATTTAGGACAATCGCAAACTTCAATTACTGGTACCTTTTCTTTTGGTTTTATATATTTGCATTCCGGGTATCCAGAACATGCTTCAAACTTACCATATTTACCAATCTTAATGACCATGGGTTTACCGCAATTAGGACATACTTCACCTGTTTGTTCATCTTCTTTTTTCTCCATTTTCTCAAATGCGTTTTCTACCTCTGGTTCAAAATCTTTATAAAAATTTTCAAGTAATTTATACCAAACTTTTTTACCTTCTGCTATTTTATCTAAATCTTCTTCCATTTTAGCAGTATATTCAACATTTATTAAATCACTAAAAAATTCTTGTAACTTATCAGTTGTTGTTATTCCAATTTCTGTTGGAATAAGTTTCTTCTGAGTTAATGTTACATATCCTCTTTGTGTTAACGTAGTAATAGTAGATGCATATGTAGAAGGTCTTCCAATTCCTAATTCTTCCATTGCTTTAATAAGTTTAGCTTCAGTATATCTAGCTGGTGGATTAGTAAAGTGTTGATCTTTTACTATTTCATTAGATATTAGCACATCTCCAACTTTATACTTTGGTAAGATTTTATCTTCTGAAGATTCAAACTTACCATAAACTTTTAAATAACCATCAAATATAAGTACTTGTCCCGTAGTTTTAAAAGTAGTGTTATTATTATCCAAAGTAATAGTAGTTGAATTAAGTTTGGCTTCTTTCATAAGAGAAGCTAGAGCTCTTGCATATATCATTTCATATAATTTAAATTCATCTTTAGATAAATACTCTTTTATGCTCTCAGGAGTTCTATTAATACTAGAAGGTCTTATAGCTTCGTGAGCATCTTGTACGTTTTCCTTCTTTTTAGAAATCTTAACATTTCCGATATACTCTTCCCCATATTTTTCCTTAATAAATTCATAACTAGACTTTATAAATTCATCTGATAAACGTACAGAATCCGTTCTCATGTATGTAATTAAACCTACAGTTTCATTTCCAATATCAATACCTTCGTATAATTTTTGTGCAACTTGCATTGTTTTTTTAGAAGAAAAACCAAGTTTTGAGATAGCTTCTTGTTGCATAGTTGATGTAATAAATGGATATTTAGATGCTTTCTTTTTAGATTTGGTTTCATAATTTGAAATAACAAATTCTTTATGTAAAGAATTAATTATTTTATCTGTTTCTTCTTCTGTTTTAAGATCTGCTTTTTTTCCATCAATAGTATCTAAATCAGCTTCTATTTCAGGAAACTTAGCAGTTACGGTCCAATATTCTTCCTCTTTGAAAGCTTCTATTTCTCGTTCACGATCAACTATTAGTTTAAGTGCGACAGATTGAACTCTACCAGCTGATTTACCACCGGTTTTAGATTGCATTAATTTACTTAATCTAAAACCAATTATTCTATCTAGTATTCTTCTTGTTTCTTGACTATGAACCAAATCATCATCTATTTTTCTAGTATGATTAAAAGCGTCAGTAACTACGTTTTTAGTAATCTCGTTAAAAACAACCCTCTCATAATCATCATCGGTTAGATCTAAAGCATCTTTCAAATGCCAAGAAATAGCTTCTCCTTCACGGTCAGGGTCGGTTGCTAAATATACTTTTTTAGCTGCTTTAGCATCCTTCTTTAATGCTGTTATATCTTTTTTCTTACCCTTAATCGCAATATAATTAGGTTCAAAATGATTTTCTATATCAACACCAAACCCAAATTTACCAGAAGTTGCTAAATCTCTTATATGACCCTTACTTGATACCACTTTATAGTTACTTCCAAGATATTTTTCTATCGCTTTAGTTTTAGTAGGAGATTCTACTATTACTAAATTTTTACTCATAATTATACCTCCCGATATTATTTATGTTCTTCTAAATATTTTTTAACAGGCCCATAAGTGTGCCTATATCCATCGATTATACCATACTTATTTAATAATTCAATGTGTTTTTTTGTCGGATATCCTTTATGCTTTGCAAATTCGTAAAGAGGATGTTTTTTATCTTCTTCATACATTATTCTATCACGTGTTACTTTAGCTATAACACTTGCTGCTGCTATCGTTATACTTTTAGCATCGCCTTTTATTATTGCTTCATGTGGAATATCAGTAAATCCATCAAGTGGCATAGCGTCCGTTATTATGTAATCTGGATTTATATTCATAGACTCTATTGCGCGGAGCATACCTTGTCTCGATGCTTCATATATATTTATTTTATCTATTTCCTCTGAAGATACAATAGATATTCCAACAGCTAAAGCATTTTGCATTATTATAGGATAATATTCTTCTCTTTTTTTCTCTGTTAATTTTTTTGAATCATTTAATCCTTCTAAAACAAAGTTATGTGGAAGTATTACCGATGCTGCAACTA
Organism: uncultured Bacilli bacterium; assembly: GCA_947589535.1. Lineage (GTDB taxonomy): Bacteria > Bacillota_I > Bacilli_A > RF39 > UBA660 > Aphodocola. The sequence continues at coordinate 70,862 of CANQAS010000002.1, forward strand.
CTGGTCCAAATAAAGGCCCACGCCCCGCTTCATCTGTTCCTGCTATATTTTCATAACCATTATCCCATAGTCTTTTTTCATTTTCATATAAATCTATTTTTTTATCATTCATAATTATACCTAATCAAAAGTTACTTTACCTAACTTTCCTTCCCTTAAATCCCTAATTATTAAATTAGAGACTTTATCATAATCAACTTCACCACCTGATACTAAGCAGCCTCTTTTTTTACCTATAAGTTCATAAGTCGGAATAACATCATTTATATCAAAGTAATCAATTCCATATCTATCAAACAAATTATTCTTGTATTTACTAAACATAGTATCTAATATATAGCATGCTACTTTACCAATTGGAAGTATTTCTTCTTTGATAGCAGAAAAGCTAGCTAAATTATAACTTTGTTTTTCATTATCAAGTTTTGGCCACAAAATTCCTGGAGAATCTAAAAGCTCTAAATCTTTATTAATTCTAATCCAAGAAAGTTTTTTAGTAACACCCGGTTTATCACCTGTAACAGCTGCTTTCTTACTAACTAAACGATTTATAAGCGTTGATTTGCCTACATTAGGTATTCCTATTATTAAAGCTCTATAAGCGCGTTTTTTAAGTCCTTTTTCTTCTCTTTTTTTATTTAAATCTTCTAAAAGTTCTTCAGTTATATTATATATATCATTTATACCTTTATTATTTATTAAATCTACCATTATAATTTTATAACCTTGTTTTTCATATTCTTTTGCACATAGCATAGTTTTCTTTTCATCACAAAGATCACTTTTAGTCATAATCATTATTTTAGGTTTATTTTTTATTAAATCCTCTATGTCTTTTATCTTAGAGGAAAAAGGTATTCTAGCATCCACAACTTCATACACAATATCAATCATATTAATATTTTCTTTTATTAAACGTCTAGTTTTTGCCATATGTCCTGGATACCAATTGATATTGGTTAAATTTTGTCGATTGTCCATTTAAATCACTTTCCTTCTTTTACAGTTCTTATCTCTATTCCAATAACTCCATATTTTTCTTGTTCTTCCTTAGAATAATATCTTTCCATATCGTTAGAATTTGCAATATCATCTTTATCATATCCTAACGATACTTTGTCAAAATGTTTATATAATTCATCAAAATTTGAATATTTATGCAATTTTACTATTTCAACCAATATAGTTTGCAATGTAGTCCTATTCGTAAATTCAATCAAATCTTTTTCTTTCAATAATTGTCTTTTTTCATCATTTAATCTCATTTCTATCGTCTTAGTTCCAGCCTTTATATGATTAAATGGTCCATTATTTAAATTCATATTATATTTCATACTTAATCACCATCAATTTTACTACTATTTTCATAACCATAATCCCATAGGCTTAATTTTCCATTTACTTCGATAGGGCTTACTTCTTTAACATTCTCCAATTTAAACCCATAACCATCCCAATCATCTTTACTTATTAATCCTTTATATACAATTGGATCTTTTTTATACATTTTTTGTGCAAATTCTTCATCAACATATACACAATCTGTAATAGTTGCTTGAGCAATTATTTTACCAATCGGATATTCTAAATTTAAATATTTGAATCGTTCCATTGCCTTCTTATCAATTTTCTTACCTGCATGTATTAATATATCACCGCGATATTTAGTTTTCCAAGTTCTAAATTCATATTCTTTATAACCCTTTGCTATTAATGTTGCCCATGGTTGTTTAATTGTTATTACTTTCATATTTCTAATCATTCCTTTTTGAATAATTTATATAAATTCATTAAAACATTAGTCAGATAATCTTCTGCAGTTATATCTGTATCAGAAAATCTAATTCTTACTAATTTACCATTTACCTTAAATATATAAGAATTTTTTACTTTCATAATAAAATCTAATATTCTTTCATTACTTAATTTTCTTCTATCTATTTTTATAGAACATAG
>CANQAS010000003.1 GCA_947589535.1 uncultured Bacilli bacterium
CCTACAAAGGTCATTGATAGGTTAATTTTAAGTGAGCTTATTATGGTGTTTATATTTGACGGGAATATTACCTTAGTAAAGATTTGAAATTTATTAGCTTTGAAGCTCTTAAGTAGTCTTATACTATTTTTATTAGTATGATTAAATCCTACATAAACACTTATTATTGTGGATATAACAGATATTAAAAGAGCCATCAATATTATTGAACTTTGATTAGCACCTGCCCATATAATTATTATTGGGCCAAGTGAAACTTTAGGTAAACTATTTAGTATAGTAAGATAAGGATCTAGCACCTTTGATGCAAATGGGCTCCACCATAGGAATGCCGCGAATACTATACCTATTATTGTTCCAATACCAAAGCTTAATAATATTTCTTTTAATGTTACCCACACGTGCACTAATAAATCATTTGTTTTCCACAGGTTAATTGTTGTTTCTACTACTTTTTTAGGACTAGAACACAAAAATGAATTTATTATTTTATGATCTGATAAAAATTGCCATATAGTTATAAACAGAATAAGTATTAAAATTTGGGAAAATATAACTTTTGCTGTGTTCCATTTTAGTTTTTTTAAATATTTTTTATGTTCTGTGTTAGCTTTCATAATGATCTAGATCCTTCCATATTAAATTATAATAGTAACTAAATTTTGGGTTTTTTCTATTTTCACTAGGTAAATTAGTACCATCCATGTTAATTTCATATATGTTTTTAACTACTGATGGTCTATTACTAAGAACGATTACTTTACTAGCTAATGCCACTGCTTCTGAAATATCATGAGTTACCATTAAAGCAGTTTTTTTCTCTTCTTTTATTATCTTAAACACATCATCAGACACTGTTATTCTAGTTTGATAATCAAGTGCTGAAAATGGTTCGTCTAAAAGAAGTATATCGGGTTTTAAAGCTAGTGTTCTAATAAGAGCAACTCTTTGTCTCATGCCACCAGATAATTCTTTAGGATAACTTTTTTCAAAAGACTCTAAACCATATTTTTTTAATAATAATTTAACATATCTTTTATTTTCTTCAGTTATTTTATTTTGGATTTTTAATCCTAGCATACAATTATCCAGAACCGTAAGCCATGGAAATAATGCATCCTCTTGAAACATATATCCTATTTTTATATCTTTTTTATTATACTTTATTTCTCCGCTGCTTTTATTTTCTAATTCACCTATGATTGAAAGAATAGTTGATTTGCCACATCCAGATGGACCAACTAGTACTATGAATTCGTTTTCGTCTATGTCAAAGTTTATATTATCAAGCGCACATATAACTTTTTTCTTAGTCAAATAGTTTTTTGATAACTCTTTTAATTCTAAGAGTTTAGACATTATTTACCTTGATATATTAATTTGTTATATGGTGCTTTTTTATCTAGTTCACCGCTTGCTTGCATTATTTCTTGTAAATGATCAAAATCATCTTTGGTAATTTCTGTTGAATCAGCCCATGCATCATTAGTTTTATATCTTTCAATGATTGCGGTTAGATCATTTAATGATAAATCTGGGAAGAATTCATATATATCTTTAGCAACAATACTAGAGTCAGTATTTTTAACATATTCTAATCCTTTATTAACGGCTTTAGTGAATCCTTCTATTACTTTAGGATTGTTTTTTATGTAGCTTTTTCTAGCATTGTAAGCGGTGTAAGGAACTTCTCCGCCCCATGAGCCAACGTAACCTACAACGTATCCTAAACCTTGTTTTTCAACACTTAATGCATTAGGTTCAAACAAAGTTACAAAGTCAGCATATCCTCCTATAAATGCTCCTTCCATAGCTGGGAAAGCAACGCTTGTGTCAATGGTTAAATCATTTTTAGGATCTATTCCATTTTGTCTTAAACCCCATTCAAAGGTCATTTCAGGCATTCCGCCTTGTCTTCCACCAATTACGGTTTTTCCCTTTAAATCTTCTAATTTAAAGTTATCATATTTCTTTCTTGATACTAAAAATGCTCCATCTCTTTTAGTTAATCTTGCAAAGTTTACAAGATAGTCTTCTTCACCACTATTATAAACATATATAGTAGCTTCACTTCCGCAGAATCCAACATCTGCATCACCAGATAATATGGCAGCAGATACTTTATCAGCGCCAGCTGTTAAGGTTAAATCTATTTTGATACCTTCATCTTCAAAATATCCCTTACTTATTGCAGCATAAGCTGGTGCATAAAATATAGTATGTGCCACTTCCGCTACTTTAACTTTTGTTAGTTTACTTGTCTTTTTGTTATTGCTAGTTTTATTACTTATAGCAAAGAATAAAACGCCAGCTAAAACAATTAGGAAGCAAACTAAGATAATAATCTTCTTTTTCATAAATCCTCCTTTTTACAATAATAGTATATTCTTTTGATTATTTTGGGTGATGTATTTACAATTGATAAATTTTAATTTATAATTTTGTTATAAGTAAAGTAGGGACTAGTTTATGAAAAAAGAAAATACGGACATTACCTTATTAGATAGTACACAAAAAGTAAATTATGTTAAGAATTTACTTTTTAATAGTGAAATAAATGCCGCTTTAGATACACTTTTAAAGAAAGAAAAGAAAGATTTGAGTATTATTAAGGTTATTATAGATGCATTAAATGATACATTAATAATAAATAGAATAAAAGAGCAATGTAATTTATATGATACGGAGAGTTCTAAATCATTCGTTTACTCAAGAATAATAGCAACTTTATCTTTTTATAATAAGACGGTGATTTTAAATAGTTTTTTTAAGTTCTTAAGTGAAGAAGAAAGAAAAAAAATAGCTTTTTATGAATATCAAAATAAAACTGATGTATCATTTAATAATAAGATATTTAATAAATATTGTTCTAAATATGAAGAAGACGCTTTAAAGAAGCTAAAATTAGATAATACAGAAGTACTTCTTTTAGATGAAGAAATAGAAAAGTATAATAGTTTATCTGATAAAAAGAAGAAAAAGAAAAGTAAACTAATACCTATTTTAGCTAGTCTATTAGTAATTATTATTTTAGTGGTAGTTGGTTATAAAATCTATGATTATAATAAATTAATAAGTAAGTATAAAGGCCTTTTTTATCCAGGAATATACTTAAATGATATAGATTTAACAGGAAGAAAAAAAAGTGATTTAAAAAATATCATAAATGATGAAAAAGCCCGTATTCAAAATGGTACATTTATAGTTAATAACGTTAATGGTGATTATAAATTTACTTATGAAGAATTAGGAATTCTAGTAGAAGATAATAAAATAGAAAATAATTTAATTAACTATAATAATAACTTATCATTTTTTAAAAAACTTTCTATGATAAAGAGTAATAAAAAAAATAAAGTTTTTTATATGAATGCCACTTATGATGATGAAGTGATAGATGAATTAATGAAAACATTAGAAGAAAAGTTAAATACCTCTGCAAGGGATGATGGGATAGTAGTAGATGATGCTCATAACGTTTACTATGATAAAGGAGCTAGTGGTTTTACTTTAGATGTTCCTAAAACAAAGTTGAAAATAGAAAAAGCTTTATCTAACTTAAAAGAAGAAATCGTAATAAAAGCCGAAGGTACCGTTATAAAAAATGATATTAAATATGAATCTTTATCAAGTATTAATAAAAAAGTATCAAGTTATACTACATATTTTGAAAACGTTGGTAATAGAGGTCATAACATTAGCTTAGCTTCTAATAGGCTTAGTGGTACCATACTTATGCCAGGTGAGACCTTCTCTTATCTTAAAGTTGTAGGGCCATATGGTGCTTCTAATGGTTATTTGCCAGCTCCGATATATTTAAATGGTGATACTGCAACTGAAAATGGCGGTGGTGTATGTCAGTTAGCATCAACTTTATATATGGCGCAACTAAAAGCAGGATTACAAACCGTATCAAGAAGAGGACATACCTTTGCACCAACGTATGTTCCAAAAGGTCTTGATGCAACAGTTTATTCAACCACTACTGACTTTAAATTTAAGAATAATTATGAATATCCTGTTTATATAGTATCGTATGTTAGAGGTAATTACTTAAACGTTGATATTTGGACAAATGAAAATGCTTTAGGTGGTAAAACTTATGAACCATATTCAGTAGCATCAAATGGTGGTTGGTTAGCTTACTTAAAAATAATAGAAGATGGTAAAGTAATAGAAACTAAATACTTAGATAGAAGTGTTTACAAAGCACATTAAAATACTTAAGTTGCTTGCTTAAGTATTTTTAAATTTTAGAAAGTTTTTAATTAATGTTTAACATTTGTTGATCAAATCAGAACTTTAGACTTTAATTAACGTATTTAATTATTTAGCGTAAAGTATATAAGTAAAAGAAGAATTATCACATAGAAAAAGATATAGAATAACAGGTAAAAAATAATATTTAAAATATATGTAAAATTTAGTTTTGCATGTATTTTTTATTTGCCTTCTATGTTAAAATAGAAAGGTATAGAAGAGGTAAATTATGAATCTAGATTATTTAAATGACAGACAAAAAGAAGCTGTTTTAGCAAGTGATGGACCACTTTTAATACTTGCAGGTGCAGGATCTGGTAAAACGAGTGTATTAACTACTAAAGTAGCTTATTTAATAAAAGAAAAACAAATTGATCCTAGAAATATAGTCGCAATAACTTTTACTAATAAAGCTGCCAAGGAAATGAAGGAACGTATTATAAAATTAGTTGGAAATGTAGGGTATGATATTCAAATATCAACATTTCACTCATTTGGTCTTAGAATAATTAAAGAAAATTATGATATATTAGGCTATGAGAAAAGCTTTACTATTATAGATAGTGATGACTCTTTAACGGTAATAAAGAAGCTTTTAAAAGATATGAACGTTGATACTACTAGATATAATCCTAAGTTTGTTAAGAATCAGATAAGTTCTGCTAAAAACGAGATGGTTACACCGGAAAAATATAAAACCTTAGTAAATGATGAGATAAGTGATATAACTTATAAGACTTATAAAAAGTATCAAGAAACGCTTTTGAAAAATAACTCATTAGATTTTGATGACTTACTTATTAAGCCTATTGAATTATTTAGTAAACACCCGGATGTGTTACAACAATATCAAGAACTATTTAAATATATATTTATAGATGAATATCAGGATACTAACGAAGCTCAATACATATTATCAAAAATGATCAGTGCTAAGTATAAAAACATATGTGTTGTAGGAGATGATTCGCAGAGTATCTACTCTTGGAGAGGTGCAAATTTTAGAAATATACTAAACTTTGAAAAAGATTATAATGATGCTAAAGTTATTTTACTTGAACAAAATTATCGTTCTACTAAAACCATTTTAAATGCAGCTAACAGTGTTATTAAAAATAACGTTCAAAAAAAAGATAAGAATTTATGGACTAAAAATGAAACTGGTGAAAAAATAAAATACGTAAGAGCAATTGATGAAAAAGATGAAGCATCATTTGTAACTAGAGAAATTAAAAAATTAAAAGAGGAAGGTGTTTCTTTAGATGACATTGCTGTTCTTTATAGAACTAACGCTCAATCAAGAACCATAGAAGAAGGTTTCTTAAATAGTAACATTCCATATCGAATAGTCGGAGCATTTGCTTTCTATTCTAGAAAAGAAATAAAAGATTTACTTGCGTATTTAAAGCTTATCTATAACACAAAAGATGATGTTTCTTTGATGAGGGTAATTAATTATCCTAAAAGAGGAATAGGAACTAAAACAATTGATAATTTAAGTATGGATGCAGTATTAAATAATTCATCCATGTTTGAAGCAATTAAAAAAGGTAAAGAGCTAGAATTTAAGAAAATTATTTTAGAAATGAAAGAAAAAAGTGAGTCACTTAGCTTAACCGAAACGATTGATATGGTGTTAGATAAATCAGGAATTAGAAGTGATTTAGAATCAGAACATACTTTAGAAGCAGACATAAGATTAGAAAACTTAAGCGAATTTAAATCTATTACTAAAACTTTTGAAGAAGAAAGTGGTATTGCATCATTAGAAGATTTCCTAAACGAAGTAAGTTTAGTAAGTGATGTTAATGATCAAAAAAATGATGACACACCTAAGGTAGCTTTAATGACTACGCACGCAGTTAAGGGTCTTGAATTTAAATATGTATTTGTAATAGGCATGGAAGAAAACATATTTCCCCATGTTAACTGCATAGAAGGGCCAGAGGGCTTAGAAGAAGAAAGACGTCTTTGTTATGTTGCAATAACAAGAGCTAAAAAGAAATTATATTTACTAAATGCTCTTAAAAGAACTTTATTTGGAAAGTCAAGTGTTAACATGCCAAGTAGGTTTATTGCGGAAATAGATAAAGATTTAATTGATATGCCTGAAAAAAAGAGTGTAATTATTAATCAAAATAAAATTGATAAGTTGAGGATGTTTAATGATGATAATGGATTAAAAGCTGGTGATAATGTCATTCATGATATTTATGGTCCGGGTGTTGTTGTTAACGTTGATAAATCTATTGCAACCATAGCATTTAAAGGGCAAGGCATTAAGAAATTAATGAAAAATCATAAGAGTATAAAGAAGGTGTAATAATGGAAAGATTACAAAAGTTAATTGCAGAAGCTGGATACTGTTCTAGAAGAAAAGCTGAAGAACTAATAAAACAAGGAAAAGTTATACTTAATGGTCAAAAGATAACTGAACTTGGTAAAAAAGCTTCTTTTGGAGATGAAATATTAGTTGAAGGTAACTTAATTGAATATCAAGAAAAAGAATATTATTTATTTTATAAACCAAGAGGAGTTGTTTGTACAACAAAAGATGACAAGGGACGAAAAACGGTTTTAGACTTCTTTGATGACGTTGGTAAAAGAATTTATCCAGTAGGCAGGTTAGATTATGACACAACAGGCGTTCTTCTTTTAACTAACGATGGTGAATTTGCTAACCTTATGATGCATCCTAAAAGTAAAATTGATAAATATTATATTGCAAAATTAAAAGGAATAGTAACAGGTGATGAGGTAAAAGCTTTGAAAAGCGGCGTTAAAATTGATAATAAAAAAGTTTACCCTTCAAGGGTTAAACTAAAAAAAATAGATAAGAAAAACATGACTTCTATAATAGAAATAACCATTCATGATGGTATAAATCATGAAGTTAAAAAACTAATGGAATCTATTGGACATGAAGTTATTAAACTAAAAAGAGAGGCTTTTGGTTTTCTTAATCTTAATGGGTTAAAAAGTGGTGAAAAAAGAAGTTTAACCTCTAAAGAAGTTAGACAATTATATAATATGGCGATTAATAAAAAATAAAAAAGTTGAATTAATCAGCTTTTTCATCTTTTTCTTTATCTTCTTCAATTGCTTCTGTTGGACAACCTTTCATTGCCTCAATTGCATCTTCTTTTATTTTTTTATCTTTGACTTCTTCTTTGCTAGCTTCCGCAAATCCGTCATCTTTTATTTTAAATACCTCTTCGCAAATTGCTTGGCAAGCTCCGCAACCAATACATTTATCTTTATCTACCTTGAATTTCATAATTGCCTCCTAATAAAATTATTATATAATAAACTTTAAAAAAATCAATAATACTTTAAAAAAAATGTAAAGTATGATATGATTAACTTAACAATAAGGAGGTGTTTTTATGCAGTCTAGGATGGATAAATATGCTAATGATTCTAAAAAGCGTTACGAAAGATCTAAGAAAAACACTAAATTATATGAAGAAGTTTATGATGATATTTATAAAAATACAACATATAAGAATATGGAAATAATTGATTCTGCGAAGGAAATTAATATAAATAAATTAAAAAACATTCTTGATGATAAGTATGATACTAAACAATATAGGACTTTAAGAAAGTATTCAATTGAAGATATAGATAAAGATGATAAACCTATATTTAATGAGGAAAGAGAAAAGGTTTATGATATAAATGAAATATTAGATAAAGCTAAAAGTAAAAGAAGTTTTTTAGAAGAAGCAAAGGAAAAACAAAAATATATAAACTTCAGTGAATATCGAGGCAAAAAATATAGTAACAAGTATGAAGAAATGGAAAAGGAAGAACAAGAGCTTGAAGAGCTAATAAATACAATGGTTGTATCTACGCAAGACGATGATACCCAAGATGCTTTAGATATGTTTTCTAATCTTAAAGGTTCAGAAGATACAATAGTTACAAATCCAATAGATACGTCATTTGAACTTACAGATGATTCTGAAAATACAAAAACAAGTACTGAAGATATAAAAGGAGATTTAGAAAAGACCCTTGTAAAAGCTGATAGAACGTTTTATACGGATTCAAATATGTTTACAAAAAATGATTTTGAAGATTTTAGTACTCTTAAAGGACAACTAAAAAAATCTTCTAGAACTAAGAAATTTATAATAATATTAATAATTCTAATTGCTTTAGCAGTAGTAGGTTATTTTGTATATACAAAGTTAATTTTAAAATAAACAAGGATATTATAAAAAATAATACCCTTGTTTTTTTCATATAATATCTTGTGATATTATGGTTAAAATGAAAACTATTTTAAAAAAAGCGTATCTTTTAATATTTATGGTTATAATATTATTTAGTATTATATTTTTAGTAATTTTAAATAAAAAAGCGATGCCAGCAATTATGAGTTATGCTAATGTTCAAACTAAAAAAGTAGGAATTGAAGTTCTTAAGGATACTGGTATAAAAGAGGTAAGTGAGAAATTTAAGGATAAGGATTTTTTTAAGACTACTTTTAATGGTAATAATGAAATAGAGACCATTGACTTTGATACTGGTTTAATAAACGAAACATTAGTAGAAATTGCTAAAAACGTTAGAAAAAGATTAAAAGAGGTAGAAAAAGGTGAGAATTTACCAGATGAAATGTATTCTGACGTACTAGATAAAAGTTTAAAAAATGGAATTATTTATGAAGTTCCGTTTGGAGTTGTATTTGGGAATGCCTTTTTATCCAACGTCGGTCCAAAGATCCCAGTTAAAATAAAATACTCTGGAAATGTTGGGCTTGATGTTAAAACAAAAGTAAAATCCTATGGATTAAATAGCGCATTAATTGAAGTATATATATATATTGAGGTGACCCAAAGAACTATTCTTCCATTTCAATCAAAAGATATTAAGTTAATTAGTGAAGTTCCAGTTGTTATGAAGGTTATAAAAGGCGATGTTCCATATTATTTATCGGGAACTAATAACTCATATAGTTTGCCGATAAATTAAAAAAATGCTATAATTTTTATAGTATGGAGGATGATTATGGAACAAATAACTTTAGAAGAAAATGATTACGAAATAATTACCAATCAAAAAAATGGTTACAATAAAGAAGAGTTAACTAATAAATACACCGATTACTTTAAAGACTTTGACTATATTGTAGGTGATTGGGCATATGGGAAGTTAAGATTAAAAGGTTTTTATGATAAATCGAACAAAAAATGTAAAGAAATTAATAATTTTGAGAATTTAGATAAATATTTAAAAGAAAATTGCGCTTTTGATTGCTCATATTTTGTTGCAAAAAGAAAATAAGTATGTTAAAATATCTTATATAGAATAAAAGAGGTGTTTATATGGTAACTACAACTAGTATTGGAAGTGGAAAAAAAGTAAATGTAGGACAAAGTTTTGCGAATGGTATGTCAGCTTTACAAACTAGCCAAAGAGAAAAGTTTGTAATAGTAGATGAAGCTGGTACAAATAAGGATGCAGAACGTTTATCATTATTTAAATTAAAAGACATGAATAAAACCTATATCGTTTATACTTTTAATGAAACCGATGAAAACGATATGATTAAGTTATATGTTGCTATATTAAATGAAAAAGATGGAGTATATTCATTAGAAAATATAACTGATAATGATGAGTGGACTAAAGTAAAAGATGCAATGAGAAAGCTTGCAAAAAACGGACAACAAATTTTAAATTTGGATAATGAATAGTAGGTAGGAGGATTAAGCATGAGCGCAGAAGAATTAAGACAAGAAGCAGATGATATAAAAGCTGGAAAAGATGTTCAAGTTGAAGATATTGAAGTAAGCCAATCAACTAAATTTGCCGATTTGAAAAAAGAAGAACAAGAAGTAGATTCAGATTACAGCAACCCTGAACCTGATGTTAAAATTGACACTTCAGAAACTGATGAAAATAAAGAAGTTAAATTAGAAGCTCCAAAAACAGAAGATGTTAATAATGAAGGCGAAGTAGATACTCCACAAGATGAGGAGCCTAAAGTTGAAGTTCCAGATGACGATAAAACAGAAACACCAGATCCAATTGCAGTGCCAGGATTTGATGAACTAAACGCTAATTTATCATCTGAAAGTCCATCTATAGATGTAGCACCAACATATGAACCAGACTTAAATTTAAATAATATTACTTTAGAATCTCCTACTGACATAGCTCCTAATACAGATTCTGCAACTCCTACTAATTTTTCTTATAATATGCCAATTGATGGTGGTTATTCTTTTGAAAATGAAGAAGTTTCACAATCATCAGCTGATACAAATGATGTTCAATATCAACAATATGATGTAATAAATAAAGATATAAAATACTTTAAAGATCCAAATGTTATTCCAAAATTAATGGATATCATAAAGGAAAATATAAGTGTCGGTGTTAAAGAATTAATTGAAAAAGAATTTAAAAGATTACAAGAACCAATGATGAATACAAGCGAAGTTGGTGAAAGATCATATAATTTAGCAGATAGAATGATTAGAAACGGTCAAAATTTAGATAGCTTTAATGAATATGAAAAAATAACTGATATTCGTGAAAAAGGTTCAGATGCAGCTAATGATTTTACTAATACAACAGGTTCATTACAATCTTTTGATGAATTTGGATATATTGCTAAAGATCCTATTAATATGCCATATACTCAACAAGACGAGGCTGATATAAATATAGGGCAAAATTATGAACCAGGTCAAAATGTTATTAAGGGAAACTTTGGATATGGCGAGGATCAAGATCAAAGTGATAATTTAAAAAAAGTTGGATAATAAATTTAAGTTATTTGCAAATAATAAAGATATACACTTGTATATCTTTTTTCTTTTTTAAATTTTAAAAATTAGAAAAAATTACCAAGAAAAAAATTGTATGAAATTCTAAATATTTCGCATTCTATTAGTGTACAGGAGGTGAAAAAAAACATGAAAAATAGTAACAGATTAGTTGCTCCATCATCAAAACAAGCTATCGAACAAATGAAATACGAAATAGCTAACGAATTTGGTGTTAACTTAGGTGCTGACGCTACTGCTAGAGCAAACGGTTCAGTTGGTGGTGAAATCACAAAACGTTTAGTTAAAATGGGTGAATCTCAATTAGGTGGATCATACAATACTCAAAAGTAATTATTAATATATAGATAAAGCCTTGAAATATAATTTTTTCAAGGCCTTTTTGTTTTATTTAACTTGATTTTGTTGTATAATTATATGCAGGAGAGTGATTGATTTGAAAATATTATCTGTTAATGCTGGTTCTTCATCTTTAAAGTTCCAATTATATGAAATGCCAGAAGAAAAAGTATTAATATCTGGTCTTATGGAAAGAATAGGTGTAGGAAGCAGTTTTTACACAATAAAAGTTAATGGAGAAAAAATTAAAAAAGAAGTAGAACTAAATGATCATGAAGAAGCTTTTAAGGTTTTAGTAGAAGAATTAAAAGCTAATAACGTAGTTGATTCATTGGATGAAATAAAAGGAATTGGGCATCGTGTTGTTCAAGGTGGTGATTATTTTGATAAAACAGTAGTTATTAATGACGAAGTGCTTTCTAAAATTGATGAATTATCACCACTAGCACCACTTCATAATCCAGCTGCAATTACTGGTATTAAAGCTGCTATGGAAGTTTTTAAAGGTGCCGTTCAAACTGCCGTATTTGATACTGCATTTCATCAAACAATGCCTAAAGAGAATTATTTATATGCACTACCAATGTCTTGGTATGAAAAATTAAAAGTTAGAAGATATGGAGCTCATGGAACATCTCATAAGTTTGTATCGGAAAGAATGAATGAAATTTTAGGTAGAAAAGATACTAAGTTAATTACGTGTCATATAGGAAATGGTGCATCTATTAGTGCTGTTTTAAATGGTAAATGCATTAATACTAGTATGGGACTTACTCCAAACGCTGGTTTAATTATGGGAACAAGATGTGGTGATATTGATGCTAGTATCATTCCATACGTTATGGAAAAAACTGGTATGAGCACAAAAGAAATTGATAATGCTATAAATAAAGAAAGCGGATTACTTTCAATAAGTAGAAAATCTAGTGATTCAAGAGACATAGAAGATGGAATTGCAGCAGGAGATGAAAACTGCATTTTAGCACAAAAAATGTATGTTAGAAGAATAGTAGATTACATTGCTAAATATTATGTAGAAATGAATGGATGTGATGCAATAGTATTTACCGCAGGTATAGGAGAAAAAGCAATTGATACAAGACGTGATGTATTAAATGAATTATCAGCATTAGGAATATATTTAAATGAAGAAGCTAACAATGTTCGAAGCGAAGAACGTAAAATTAGTACTGATGATTCTAAAGTAGAATGTTGGATTATTCCTACTGATGAAGAACTTATGATTGCAAAAGATACTTATGAATTAATATAGTAGGTTATATATGGAAAACAAAATACTAGAATTAATAAAAAAATATAAGAAAATAATTATTGCAAGACATATAGGAGCCGATCCTGATGCTTTAGGATCTACCTTCGCGTTAAAGGAAATAATATTAGAAAACTTTCCAGAAAAAGAAATTTATGTTGCGGGTACACCTGTTGCTAAGTTTAAATTTTTTGGCACACACGATAAAATAACAGAAGAGTTATACCAAGATGCACTTTTAATAGCACTTGATATACCAGATATTAAAAGACTAGATGGTGTTGATTATTATAAATTTAAAGATACAATAAAAATAGATCACCATCCTGAAATTGATAAGTTTTCTGATATAGAGATAATTGATGTTGATGCATCAAGCGCTTGTGAACTAATTGCAAAGTGGTGTTATAAATGTAATCTTAAGATGCCAAAGCATGCCGCTGAAAATATATTTATAGGCATAATTGCGGATACTAATAGATTTTTATTTTGTTCTAATAAGCCGGAAACTTATAAAATAGTTTTAGACCTTATTCAAAAAGAACGCATTAATCCTAATGAATTATATGAGATTCTATATAAAAGATCAATTCCTGAAGTAAGGTTAGAAGGTTTTATTTCACTTAACATGAAAGTAAATAAAAATGGCCTTGGGTATGTTAAAATAACAGCTAAAGATTTAAAAAATTATGGGGTGGATTCAGCAAGTGTAGGTAGCATTATGAATAATTATAATTTCATAGATGGGCTTATGTGTTGGGTAGTATTTACTGAAGACGTAAAAAATGGTGTAATTAGAACATCTGCAAGAAGTAGAGGAATTAAGATAAATAAATTATTTGAACAATATAATGGTGGGGGACATGCATATGCATGTGGCGCTAAGCTAAAAAACTTTAGTGAAGCGGATGAAATAATTGCTAAATTAGATGAATTATGTAAAGAATACAAGGAAGACGAATAATAGTAGTCTTTTTTTGTATTTAAAAATATGTTATTATTTAATATATGAGGTATTAATTATGAGGATTAATAATGAAGAAATAGATATTAATGTCTTAACAAAAGATATATATGATGATAAAAATATGATTAAAATGAGAGGTAATGGTATTTACTTAAGTGATAATCAAATAGAAGTGTTAAAAAGATATAATATTGATTATAATAAATATACATCTTTAAGTAGCTTGATATTTGATATAGAAGAAATATTAAATGAAGAAACTGATATAGAAGATTTAGAGGAAGTATCTCAAAGACTTGCGGAACTAAATTATTATAATTATACTAACAAGTGAAAGTATAGGAGTTAATTATGAAAGAACGTTATGAAAAGTTATTAAATGATATAAAGTCACAAGAAGAAACGGATACGTTACTAAAAAATCAAGAAAAAATAAAAAGGGAAAAATGGAGTTTATATTGGCAATTAGACTCTCATAATAAAATTTTGGAAGAATTTAAATTAGAATTAAAGAAATTGGAAACTTTCAATAACAAACTTTTCCATAGAAAAGATTATAAGTCTAAAAAGGAGAAAATTAAATCCGATATTGATTCCTTGGTGAGAGATATTGAAAAAACAAAAGAAAATATAAACAAATTGGAAAATGAGCAAAAGAAAATAGAAAAAGAGTTAAAATCTTTAAATGTTACAATAGATGAAGACCCATATGGAAAAAATAAGAAAAGAATACCTTTTAGTATGTCAGAAGAAGGATTTATCTATATTAATACTGAAAATTTAGAAACATTACCAGAAAAAGCGATTTCCATTGATATTGATGAAAAAATTTTGGTTCATTGTACAGACTTGTTTCCAATTAGCAATAAAATATTAACAAGCAGTGAAGGGCGTAAAATTGATGGTAAGAGTGATGGTAAGGTTGATATAACATATAAAGGTTTTACTAAAACAATCCCAAGTATTTCTACTAGAAATACTGTTCATTTTACTGAAAATAATGTAGTTGGTAATCACATATATGGTACCTTTCCAGATCATTATATAATACTAGAACCAATTAAACATCATCTGGATCAAATAGTAAATGAAAACCCTAGTGATACATGGGCAAGAGGTAGTGTTACCTTATCGAATGATGCTATTATTTTAGTAAAGAAAGATAAAATAAATGATATTCCAAAAGATGTAATAAAAAAATATAATATTATTTTATACGATGGGGATAGAAAAATTTGCGTAAAAAACTTACTTGAACAATTAGGTTATCCAATTCTTGAGACATGTGTGAGTTATCCAGCCCATGCCGCTTCTTTAGATTGTCATTTAGAGGTTTGTATAAAAATAAGAAACCAAATGATTAGTTTCTTTCAAGGTAAAGTAATTAATTCTAATAATTTTTCTTTGGATATGAAAAATATGATGATTTTATATGATTTTTTTAAAACAGCATATTGTTTTTATAATTTTGGTGAACAATTTAACGATAAATTTTTAAATTCTCAAATAACTAAGCAATTATGCAAAAAATATAATATAGATTTTGAATTATTTAAATTTTTCATTAATTTCGGTATGTTAAAAAATGGTGAAAATTACGTTCCTCTTTCATATGACAAAATGGTTGAATTAAGTGATATAATAAATGATAAAAACTTTAATGAAAACGCATTTAATATGATTATAAGTAAATTTGGAATATCGGAATTACAGGAAGCATTAAATAATAAAAAAGAAGAGGATATGATTATAGTAGATAAAAACGAATTACTAGATAAATCTTTTAACGAAATAAATAATTTTGAAAATTTAAGATTTGCTGCCGAATTTCAAAATTATGTAAAGAAAATTTTTGAAAGCTTAGGATTAGAGTCAACAGTATCATTTGATATGGAAGGTATCAATGTTATGTTTTATAGTACAAAAGATAAATCAGAAGTATATTTTAAAGACGGTTTTGATATTACTACTATTAGTGAGTTTGGCTATGGAGAAGAGATTGATTGCAGATTATCGTTTCATCTGAATTGTAAAGATTTATCATGTGCAGAAATATTGGAACAATGTAATAAATATGTACAAAGTGTAGGAAAATTAAATAATAAAAAATGCAGTAAGAAATGGTGATAAAATGGAAAAAATAAGTTTAAAAAACATATATAATGAAGAGGTAGAAATAGAAATTGTAGATAATGAAAAGGATGCGGATTTTATAACTCATAGTGGTACTTTTCATGCTGACGAAGTAATGGCAACGGTAATATTATTAAATAAATTTGGTAGTATGAAATTATTTAGAACTAGTTTGGTTAGTAATAATAATGCTTTTGTTTATGATGTTGGTTTTGGAAAGTTTGATCATCATGGGATAGATTTCGACGAAAAAAGGGATAATGGAATAAAGTACGCTTCTTGCGGTCTTGTGTGGAAAGCTTTTGGCTTAGATATAATAAGTAATTTAAAAGTGGAAAATAAAAATGCTTTTTTTGATACAATAGATAAAAATATTATTATGGATATTGATAGAGATGATAATGGTCAAACATTAAATAATGTACCGGAAATAAAATTACAAAATATCCCAAGTTTAATTGCAAGTTTTAATCCATCATGGGATGATTTATCATCAGAAACTGATTGTTTTTTGAATGCGGTTTCATTTGCTAATACAGTATTTAATAATATAGTAAAAAATATGGTTTCAAAAGAATCAGCAAGAAAAATAATAGAAAAAAATATAGAAGAAAGTAAAAATGGTATTTTAATATTAGATAATTACATGCCATGGAAAGACATAGTATTAACATCTAAAAATCCAAAGGCAAGTGAAATATTATATGCAATTTTTCCATCGAAAAGGGGAGGATATAACGTTGTTGCTGCACCGGTTTCTTCAGGTAGTTTTGCTATAAAGAAAAAATTTCCTGAAAGTTGGGCAGGAAAAGAAAACGAAGAACTTCAAAAAATAAGTGGTGTAGATACTATTACTTTCTGTCATAAAAACTTATTTATATGTGCGTGTAAAACTTTAGAAGATGCTATTAAGATAGCTAAAATATCATTAAAAAATTAATTTGCATTTTACACTTAACTTTGCTATAATACTACCCGCAATTGCAAGATTTATATCTTTTTTGCTATAATATTAGACGTAGGTGATAAACATATGAAAATAAATGATGTACAAGAACCAATAATAGCGGTTAGAAGAAGTCAGTATCCTACTGATAATAAACCAGAGTTCTTGCTTATTGGAAGAAGTAATGTAGGGAAATCTAGTTTTACTAACTCAATAATGGAAAGAAGAAATCTAGCTAGAACTTCTAGTAAACCTGGTAAAACACAAACTATTAATTTTTATGAAGTTAATAATGATTTTTATTTAGTAGATGTTCCGGGATATGGGTATTCTCAGGCTGGTAAGGAATCTCAGAAGAAGTTTGGGATGATGATAGAAGAGTATTTGTCCGAAAGAGAAAACTTAAATCAGGTATTTATGCTAATTGATTTTAGGCATAAACCAACCGAAGACGATTTGCTTATGTATAATTTTTTAAAATTCCATGGGGTAAAAGTAACTTTAATAGCAACAAAGGTTGATAAGGTAGGAACTACTCAAAGAGAAAAGTTTAAAAAACAAATTACTGATAATATAGATCTAGCAATGGGAGATGAACTTGTATTGTTCTCTTCTAAGACTAAACTAGGAAAAAAAGAAATACAAGGAATTATAGAAAAAGAAGTTTATGGAATAGAATCATAAACTTCTTTTTTTATTTAATTTATGATATAATTTATAAACGAAAAAGAGGTGGTTAATATGAATTTACCAACTATTGCATTAGTCGGAAGACCAAACGTAGGGAAATCAACTTTATTTAATAGATTAGTCGGAAAAAAACAAGCAATTATTGAAGATACTCCTGGAGTTACAAGAGATAGGATATATGGTAATGGATCATATATGGATTATAAGTTTAATGTTATAGATACTGGTGGTATAGATATTGGTATTGACACTTTTAACAAAGAAATAAAAGTGCAAGCAGAACTTGCTATTGATGAGGCAGAAGTTGTTATTTTTATCGTTGATGGAAAAGAAGGCATTACTGCTAATGATCTTGCAGTAAGAGATATTTTAAGAAGAAGTAATAAAAAAATTGTGGTTGCAATTAATAAAATTGATAATAAGTCTGCTATGGAAAATATATATGATTTTTATGAACTTGGTTTTGATTATTACATACCAATTTCTGGATCACATAATATTGGTATTGATGATTTAATGGATGAAGTAACAATTGGATTTCCTAAAAATATTTATGATGAATATGGTAGTGATGTCGTTAAATTCTGCGTTATAGGAAGACCAAACGTAGGGAAATCTAGTTTAGTTAATGCAATTTTAAATGAAGAAAGAGTAATTGTAAGTGATGTTGCTGGAACTACGAGGGATACCGTTGATACTGAGTTTAACTATCAAAAACAAAAATTCGTTGTAATTGATACAGCAGGTATGAGAAAAAAAGGTAGAGTATATGAATCTATTGAAAAATACAGTCTTCTTAGGAGTATGAAAGCGATAGATAGAAGTGATGTTTGTTTAGTTGTAATTAATGCCGAAGAAGGAATAATAGAACATGATAAGCATATTGCCAGTTATGCTCTTGAAGCTGGAAAAGCGCTTGTGCTAGTAGTTAATAAATGGGATACTATGGATGATAAAGATAATATTAAAGAGTTTACTAAACTAGTAAGAGCTGAATTTCAATTTTTAAGTTATGTGCCAATAGTATTTCTATCAGCTAAGACAAAAAAGAGAATGCATACTTTAATGCCAGAGGTAATAAAAGTATTTGAAAACTCACATAGAGAGATTAAAACAAGTATACTAAATGATGTTATAACAGATGCTGTAGCACTTCAAGCTCCACCTTCTTATAAGGGTAAAAGACTAAAAATATATTTTACTTCTCAATCTGGGATTACTCCTCCAAAATTTACTTTTCATGTTAATAACAAGGGATTAGTGCATTTTTCATATGAAAGATATTTAGAAAACAAAATAAGAGAAAATTTTGATTTTGAAGGAACACCAATAGTATTTCAATTTAAAAATAGAAATGAGTAAGTATTAATGAAAGAAGTAATAATAAAAAAAGTAAATGGCAGTTATAAAATTCCTAAGTTTTTAAGATTAAAAGCAGGTAAGTTAAAATATAAATTTGAGTATAATAGTAAAATGTATGGTAAAGAAATAAATGCTGATGACAAAGATGCGAAGCAAATTTCTTTACTTGTAGAAGCCTTAAATATAAAGAATAAAAATGAAAGATTAGAATTTATATATGATAAATCATGTGATTTGCTAGATGATGATTTTTATGGTAAGAACATATGTGAGTTTAAAAATGGTAAATGTATTCATGACAGAAAAGGAAAAAATTTAGGAGGAGGTTGTTGCTGTGATAGTAAAAACCATCTAACTATGTGCCCATACTTAACTAATAAAGGATGTTCTATTAGATGTTTGGCATGTAAATTTCATATTTGTTCATTCTTAAGAAAAAAAGGTTATAAGTATCATATAAATGATATATATTTATTAAGATATTTATTAAACTGGAAACAAAAAATAATGGTTTATAATGACTTTTTTATGACGAAAGAAGAAATTTTAAAAGATATCAAAAAAAATAGTATTATCTTATGGGTTTTTTCAAGTAGGAAAAAGTTTGTTAAGTATGATGTAAACAATTAAAACATAATTCATATATTACTCTAGGAGTGATAATTGTATGGGAATAACTGATAGTTTTCTTAATAAGGTAGAAAAAAGAACTAATGTTAGTAAAAAATCTATTTTAGATCTTGCTGAAAGATTAAAAGGCGGTAATCTAAAAGATGAAAAAACCATTAGGGGAGTAATAGATGAACTATCTAAATTAACTGGTAAACCAGTTTCTAAAGAGCAATCTGATAAAATAGTTAAAGCGGTTGTAGGGGATCAAATACCAAATAATTTAGAAAATATGCTTTAAAAGAAGTTTTAACTTCTTTTTTTTATTGTATAATAATTTTGGTGATTAATATGGAACATACTAGAGTCCCAAAGTGCTCAAATTGTGGTGGTAGAGCATATGATAATGGTATATGCCTTTTTTGTAATTGTAAAAATGATGTATTAGATGAAATAATGAAACTTATAACTCCATCTAAAACTATAGATGAATATTATGAAACAATAATTTTAAAAAAAATAGAAAATAATACTATATTGTCTGAAGAAGAGGATAAAATTTTATATCTATTACTTAAATACGATATGGTTAATGAATCTAGTTTAAGGGATGGTAAAATAATAATAAACATATTAAATAAAAATAATATAATTTCATATGATACATTCGAATTTTTAATAATTAGATCTACCCAATATGCAATGAAAAAAATAAATAACGAAAGAATTAAACCCTATTTTCCTAAGGTTTATATTAGCGAATTAGACGGTGCAGGTGGTAATACTTTTTCATATGAATATATTTCTTTTGATAAAAAAAGTATAGAAAATTTGTATAAGGGAAATTTTGAGACTTTATCAATTTATTTTCATGAGTTAAGACATATTGAGCAGGAAATTGAAATTTACTTAAAAAATTTTAGTAGCGATATAATTGATATGATAAAAGATAAAGTTATAAAGGACTATGAATTTAAAAAATATGGAACAAAAAGGTATTATGAAATTAATTATTTTAATATTAGTTTTGAAGTGGATGCACATCATAATGGTATAGATATGACTAAAGCTTTATTGCATAAATATCAATTTGATTATTTAGTACCATTTGCTGAAGTTTTAAGAAATGCTTGGCCGGTTAATAGTAATAGGTTAGAAAGAATGGTAGAAGAAAATGGTGTTATGGTTACTAAAACACTTGATGAAGTCTTTGACGGTGTTATTGCAGATAACCCGCATTATTTAGAAAAATATCCGCAATTAGCTATCGAATATATAAAAGAGGATAATAAAGTTAGGAAAAAAACTAAAGAGGAACTGGTTGATATGTTAATTAGTGGTACATATTCTGAAGTAGTAAATAGTTATATTAAGGATTTATTAAAAGCAATAGTGTTTGAAGAAAAAAGAAAATAATCAGAATTGTTTTCTTTTTTTCATATTATCTTTCTTTTTACATAATATTTAATGAGATTTGAA
Source organism: uncultured Bacilli bacterium (assembly GCA_947589535.1). GTDB lineage: Bacteria > Bacillota_I > Bacilli_A > RF39 > UBA660 > Aphodocola. The sequence goes on from CANQAS010000003.1 coordinate 20,862, forward strand.
AGAAAGTAGGGATTATATGGAAAAATACGATATTATAAAAGATATTTCACAAAGAACAGGTGGGGATATATATTTAGGTGTAGTAGGAGCAGTTAGAACAGGTAAATCTACATTTATTAAAAAGTGTATTGAAAATTTAGTTGTTCCTAATATAAAGGATGAATATGATAAAAAAAGATGTCTAGATGAAATACCACAAACTGCCCAAGGTAAAACCATAATGACTATAGAACCTAAGTTTGTACCATCTAACGCTGCTACAATATCAATAGAAGATTTTACCGCTAATATAAGATTAATTGATTGTGTTGGTTATGTTATTGATGCAGCCAAAGGATACGAAGATGAGAATGGTCCTAGAATGGTTAGAACACCATGGTATGATGAAGAAATACCCTTTGTGGAAGCTGCCGAAATAGGTACTGAAAAAGTAATAAGAGATCATTCAACTATTGGTATAGTAGTTACTACTGATGGAAGTTTTGGTGAAATAGCAAGAAATGAATATGTTTCAGCCGAAAATCAAGTAGTAAATGAACTTAAAGAATTAGGTAAACCATTTATAGTAGTATTAAATACTTCTCACCCAACGCATCCTGACACAGAAAAATTGGCTGATGATTTAAGAGAAGAATATGGTGTTCCTGTTGTACCAGTTTCAGTAGAGACAATGGGAGAAAAAGAAGTATACAACATACTTAAAGAAGCTTTATTTGAATTTCCTGTTTTAAGTGTTAACGTAAATATACCTGATTGGATAGCTTGCTTATCTCATAAACATCCGGTAAAAAAAGAATATATAGAAAAAATAAAAGAAAGTGTTACAGAAATTGATAAAGTAAGAGATGTAGATACTATTATAGGACACTTTAATAACGCCGAAAATATATCTAAAGCATATCTTTCTGAAGTTAATACCGCAACTGGTGAAATAACTATTAATTTAGATGCTCCAGAAGGATTATATAATGCCGTATTAAATGAGATAATTGGAACTGAAATTAACTCTAAAGCAAAATTGATTAGTTTATTTACTGAGTTTAATGAAACAAGAGAAGAGTTCTCTCAATTTAAAGAAGCAATTAAAATGGTTAAACAAACTGGATATGGCACATCATTTCCAACCATTAAGGATATGAAACTAGATACCCCAGAAATTATAAAACAAGGAACCAGGTATGGTGTTAAATTAAAGGCAGTTGCACCTTCTATTCATATGATAAGAGTAGATGTTGAATCAACATTTGAACCTATAATAGGTTCTGAAACCCAAAGTAAAGAACTTATCGATAATTTAATGAAGGATTATGAATCTGATCCACAAAGTGTTTGGAAAAGTGAAATGTTTGGAAGAAGCTTAGATAATATTGTTCAAGAAGGAATAAGGGGAAAATTATCACTTATGCCAGATAATATAAGACATAAACTACAAACAACATTAACTAAAGTGGTTAATAAAGGTTCTAATAATATGATAGCTATAGTAATATAGTTATCTTTTTTAATAAAAATCCTCTATTTATTCAATGAAAAGAAAATGGAAATTATATAGCAATTTTACCAAAAAATGTAACAGCATCTGCTACAATAACACAAGCTGCATAAAAAAATCATAATACATCTTATGGTGCAAGTTTGTACTTCGTAATTGCGCTTATTGGATGGTATTACTATAAAAAGTTTAATAAAATGTCACTAATAAAAAAGCACACCGAGAGAGTGTGTTTTTTTGTGCTACAGTTATTTTACAACTTTATCACATCATAATGCGCTTGTTTTTTATTTGCGCTTTTGTTTTCCTTTTATAGACTTTTTTATCATATTATCTAACTTCTTAGAGGTTCCACTATGTCCAAAGAAATCATTTAATTTTTGTTTTTGTTCATTACTTAATTCACCAATTTCTTTTTTTTCGGAATCTTTAAATGTTTTATTAACTAAAGTTTCGTTATCATCGATATAATTATTTGTATTTTCTAAATTTAGTGCATTTAACTTGTCATTACCATAGTTAATTATTGTTTCACCAGTATTCAATACCTTACTATTTAAAACCAATAGGTCTTTTTTTAAAACGTACTTAAAATTATATTTATTATCTAAATATAAGGTAAGTTCTATGGCTCTTGGTATGTTTATTTGTCCTTTACAATGATTTCTACAAAGAGGTGGTACTATTATTCTAGGAGTTACGTTTTTAGAGTCATTAATTCCTAATAAGGTTTTTGAGGTGTGATTGTGTCCTACTAAGTGTAATTTTATATTTTGTATATTATTTTCTTCAAAAACAGGTGCTTTATGTGATACCATAATTTGATTGTTATTAAATTTAATAACGTTGTTTTTTATAGTTTTAGCATATGGGGAAATAGCACATATATCATGTCTTCTTTTCTTTAACGCTGAAGCGATTGAAATATTATTAGATGAATATAAAGAGATATCATGGTCACCGAGTGTATATAAAGTGAAAATACTCTTATCAAAAGGATATCTTTTTATTAAATATTCTATTTGTTCCTCTGGTGGTATAAAACATTCTGTATTTGAAAATGTGCCATCTAAAATGTCTCCGCAATTTATAATTACATGAATATCATTCTTACAACAATAATTATATATTGTATATAATGCTTCTTCATCACTTGATATGTTTCCTATATGCAGGTCAGATATAACTAAAAACCTTATAGTTGTTTTTTCGTTAGATAATTCAAATAAATTATTTACATGATAACAGTTATCATTATCAAACGTGTAGGATAAAATACCATTGATATCATATTTTCTTTTTGCTAGGTAACCATATCTCTCTAAAGAAGAAATTCTATTATATATTTGTTTGTAACTTAAATTTATTTCTTTAGATATTTCTTCTATTGATTTTTTTTGTTTAATCATATCTAATATTTTTTTATTTATTTCTGTCATTTTATTTTGTTTCTCCCTCACGAATGCATATGTTATCATATATTATATAAAAAATCAAACCTTTAAATTATAAATATTAATTCTTAAAGTAATATTAGCTTTATGTATTGACAAAATAATAAAGATAAGTATGATATACATTCGTGAAAAGGTGATGGAAATGAAAAATTATAAAATAAAAGTAAGAGTGGTCTTTAATGGTGAATATAGTGTTATTAACATTGATAAAATGTCTAAAGATATAAATGATAAAAATATAAAATCATATTTAAAAGACAAAGTAAAATCATTTACTTTAATGAATAGATATGTTTATAATAAGTACAAAATAAAAACAAATTTTGAAAAAAATTTATGTGGTGATTGTAAAAACATGTTAAATTGTCCTAAAGTAATTGACGTTCAAAAAGGCGCATTAAAAAAATATCCTTATATAACAAATGGTATACAAATAATATTAGTAAATAATGAAATTAATGATATATATAATAATTCCGTTAAAAGGTATAGTGATTTAAAGGACAACAAAGATTTTAATTTAGATCATTATCCTACTTTAGAAAAAAAATTATCTAATAATGGAATGGATTTTATACATTTTAGTGTGTTTGAATGTAGTAAGTTTGTTGATGATAATAATAAAACATCTATTGAAAATTTTAAAGAAGAGGAAAGTTCACCACAAAAGTGTTTAAATAATATTAATAAGATGATTAAAAACGTTGAGTAAGTTTTCAACGTTTTTAATTTGTAAAAAAAAATAATATATACTATAATTATGTTAGGTGATTTATTTTGAGAAAAAAAAGAATATTAATTTCTTCTTATAATTTAGAAATGGGAGGTATAGAAAAATCCCTTATAAATTTACTTAAGAACTTTAATCTAAATAAATATGATGTTACGCTTATTTTAGAAGAAAAAAAAGGAATGTTTTTAAGCGACATCCCTAAAAATATTAAAATAAAAGAATATAAAGTAAGTAAAATAAAAAACGTTTTTATAAGAAAAACAATTAATTTATTTAAGCGTTTAAAGTTCATACTTTTTAATTATAAAAGGTATAATGCATCAATATGCTATGCAACATATTCGGGGCCATGTGGATTTGTTGCGCGGGTAGCTTCTAAAAATAAAATATTATATGTACATAGTAATTATTATCAACTTTATAATGAAGATAAAAACAAAACAAAAACATTTTTTGATAATTTAAAAATCAATAAATATAATCATATCATATTTGTAAGTAATGAATCTAAAAAAGATTTATGCAAGATATATCCAATTATAAAAGATAAATCAATTACGATTAATAACATAGTAGATTATGAAAAAATACTTAAATTATCAGAGAAAAAAGTTAATGTAAAAAGAACTACTAAAAAAATTTTTCTATTTGTTGGAAGATTAGATGAATCATCTAAAAGGCTTACCTTACTTTTAGATGTTGCTAAAAAATGTAAAATTGAAAAAATAAAAGCTTTGTTTTGGATAATAGGAAATGGTTCTGATGAAAAGTTATATAAAGAAATAGTTAAAAATGAAAATTTAGATAATATTATATTTTTTGGCGTTAGAAAAAATCCATATCCATATATGAAAGCATGTGACTATTTAATATTAACATCGAAATATGAAGGATTTCCCGTTGTGTATAATGAGGCTATAATACTTAATAAACCAATTATAACAACCATTGATGTATCGGATGATTATATATCTATTCCAAACCGTTTTGGATTCATAGTAAATGAAAATAATATATTTGACAAAGTAAAAGAATTATCTTTAAAAAAAGAAAAAATAAAAGAAACCATAGATTATAAAAATTTAAATGAGAAAAGAATGAAGTTAATAGAACAAATAATGGAGCGTAAATAATGATTAAATATAGTTTTATAGTACCAGTATACAATACTTCAAAATATTTAGATAAATGTCTTAAGTCATTAGTTAATCAAACTTTTAATGACTTCGAAATAATTATCGTTAATGATGGTTCTACTGATAATAGTAAAAGTATTATATATAATTATCAAAAAAAATATAATAATATAAAGTTAATAAACCAAAAAAACCAAGGACTTTCATCAGCAAGGAATAATGGTGTTAAAGAAGCTAGCGGTAAGTATTTGATTTTTATTGATAGTGATGATTATGTAGAATGTAATTTATTAAAAGAAATAGATAAAGAAATTAATGAAGTAGAAGTACTAAGATATCAAGTTATGATTGAAGATGAAGATGGTAATAATGTAAAGATATTTAACGAAAAAACTTTTGATGTCATAAATGGATTTGATGCTTTTAAGATGTTATCAAATTACCATTTTGTAGAACCAGCATGGTGTTATGTATTTAAAAAAGATTATTATTTAGATAATAACTTTAAATTTGAAACAGGTGTTTATCATGAAGATTATGGACTTATTCCATATGTTATTTATAAAGCAAGAAAAGTAAAAAGCATAAGTTACATAGGATATCATTACGTACAAAGATGCGGTAGTATAATGAATAATAATGATTATAAAAAAACGGTTAAAAAAGCTTTTGATATGTTAAAACAATATAAAACTTTAAGATTATTTTCAAAAAACATACGTAAAAAAAATAACTTAGATGATTATTATTTAAGTTACATATCAAACTGTGTAATTGTTAAAGCAAGAGAACTTAAAGGACGCGAAAGAAAAATGTACGTTAATGAACTTAAAAAACTAAATACTTTTAATGGTGTGTTAGTTAACACTAATATTAGAAAATTAAAAAAGAAATTAATGAAATTAAATCTAAATTTATATTTGAAGGTGGTTAAATGAAAAAAGTATCAGTAATAGTTCCAGTTTATAACACGGAAAAATATTTAAGAAGATGTTTAAATAGTTTAGTTAATCAAACCTTAAAAGATCTAGAAATTATTATAATCGAAGATAAATCACCTGATAATTCAAATGAAATATTAAAAGAATACAAAGAAAAATATAAAGATAAAATAAAAGTTTTCCACAACAAAACTAATAAAGGAATAGGATATAATAGAAACTATGGAATAAAAAAAGCAACTGGAAAGTATATAGCTTTTGTTGATAGTGATGATTGGGTAGATGAAACCGCATATGAGAAAATGTATAATAGGGCCATAAAAGATAATTTGGATTTGGTTTTATGTAACTTTCATAAGATGTTAGAAAAAGACGATTTTCTTAATGAAATAGAACCAGAATTTATTATTCCTAATTTTAAAAACACTTCACTAAAAGAATATCCAGATTTACTTTTAAAGGTAAATTTAGCACCGTGGAATAAATTATATAAAAGAGAATTATTAGATGATAATAATTTTCCAGAAGACTTAAAATATGAAGATGCAATAGTGGTGGTTAAAGCGCTTTCAAGAGCTAATAGAATAGGCATGATAGATGAAAAATTAAATTATTATTTAGTAAGAGATAAAAGTGAAACAACAGTAATGGATAAAAGAGTGTACGATATTTTAAAAATAACACAAATGATAATAGAAGAATTAAAAATTCATGATTATTATAAAGATATAAAAAAATACGTAGAAGCCATGACCATTAGAAATTTATTTAGATATACTTTGCAACAAAAAAATCAGAAAGATAAAAACATAGCTAATGATTTTATAGATAAAGTATTTGATTATTTAAATAAGGAATTTCCAAACTGGAAGAAAAATGAAATATGGAAAAAAAGAAATCCAATAAAAAGATTTATAGAAGAAAATAAATTATTAACTAAAATATATTGTTATCTGTTTTAATAAAAAATAGTGTAATTATAAAAAAGAACATTTATCTTTAAAATAATTATTCTTTTTTTATTTTATTATATATGATATAATTATTTAAATAAAAAACTATAGAATATAATTTTGGTAACTTAATTATTATTAGAAAAATTTAGACTAAGTATAAAAGGTAAGTTATTCATATTATAAAGAGCAAATCAAGTAGGAGGATACATGAAAAAATATGATTATCTAATAGTAGGAGCAGGATTGTTTGGGGCAACGTTTGCAAATAAGATGAAAGAAAATGGTAAAAAGGTATTAGTAATAGATAAAAGGAAAAATGTTGCCGGCAATGTTTATACTGAAAATATAGACGGAATTCACGTTCATAAATATGGCGCTCATATTTTTCATACTGATTACAAAGATGTATGGGATTATGTAAATTCTTTTGTTGAATTTAATAGATTTACTAACTCTCCAATTGCAAGAATAGGAGATGAAATCTATAATATGCCATTTAATATGAATACGTTTTCTAAATTATGGAAAGATGTTATAACTCCAGAAGATGCGAAAAAGCATATCGATGAAGAAAAAAAAGAATTGAATTGTAAAAATCCTAAAAATCTTGAAGAACAAGCAATTTCGTTAGTAGGAAGAACAATATATCAAAAATTAATAAAAGGATATACTGAAAAACAATGGAATAGAAGTTGTACAGAATTACCACCTTTTATTATCAAAAGATTACCAGTAAGGTTTACATATGATAATAATTATTTTAATGATAGATATCAAGGAATTCCAATTGGCGGATATACAAAAATGGTAGAAAAGATGTTAGATGGAATAGAATTAAAATTAAACACTGATTATTTTGATCATAAAGAAGAGTTTGATAATCTTGCTAATAAAATAGTTTATACTGGTATGTTAGATGAATATTTTAACTTCAAACTTGGAAGGTTAGAATATAGATCATTAAGATTTGATACTAAAACTTATGATACCAAAAATTATCAAGGTAATGCCGTTGTTAATTATACTGGGCACGATCAAAAATATACAAGAGTTATTGAACATAAGCATTTTGATAATACATGCATTAGTGATAAAACCATTGTAACGTATGAATACCCTGATGATTGGAATCCAACTAAAGAAGCATATTACGTTATAAATGATGATAAGAATAACAAGTTAGCTGATGAATATAGAAATTTAGCGAAGAAAGAAAAAAATGTTATATTTGGAGGAAGACTGGCTGATTATAAATATTATGACATGGATGATGTTATCAAAGAAGCATTTAACTGTGTTGAAAAAGAATTGAGATAGTAATAGGAGTATTATATAAATAGTTTGATAAAAAAAGTTATATTAAAACATGTTTAAAGTCATAAATAAAATATAATATATTAATAAAAACATTTCTTTTTTTTATTAATAATGATATACTATTTTTATAAATAAAGAAGGTGAATTTGTGGTTAAAAAAGAAAACTTATACATAATTATTCCAGCTTACAATGAAAGTGAAAATATACAAAAAGTAATAAAACAATGGTATCCTATAGTAAAAAAATTAGGAAAGGAAAGTAGGCTAATTGTAATAGATGACGGAAGTAAAGATAATACTTATAAAATAATAAAAAAATTAGCTGATAAAATGCCGCAATTGGTACCCATAACAAAACCAAATGGTGGTCATGGAGCGACGATTTTATATGGTTATAATTATGCAATAAAACATAAAGCTAATTATGTTTTTCAAACAGATTCTGATGGTCAAACTAATCCAGATGAATTTTGGAAATTTTGGAAATTAAAAGATAATTATGAAATGGTAATTGGTCATCGTAACGCAAGAAAAGATGGAATATCTAGAATATTTGTTACCAAAACCCTTAAACTAATTATTAAACTTATTTTTGGTGTTAACGTTATTGATGCTAATACTCCTTTTAGATTAATGAAAGCAGATACACTAAAGGAAGTTTTAAAATATGTTCCAAAAGATTTTAATTTATCTAATGTAATAATATCAGTTGTTTATGCAAAAAAAAATTTACCAGTTAAATATTTGCCAATATCTTTTGAAAAAAGGCAAGGTGGGGTTAATTCGATTAATATTAAAAAAATAATTAAAATTGGTACTAATGCCATTAAAGATTTTAAAAAAATTAATAAAAGTATTGAAAATAAAGGTGAGTAATAATATGTTAAAATGGTTGATTAAAAATAAAGAAAAATTATTAATAATATTATTTATATTAGTTTTATCTTTTATAATATTAATGCAAAACCCATTAAACATATTTTCTAAAAGTTTTATTTCTGCAACAGATTCGAGTGTTTTTAGAACAGTAGCACATTATATGAGTAAGGGATTAATGCCATATAAAGATATTTTTGATCATAAAGGGCCACTTATTTATATAATCAATTATTTTGGCATGTTAATATCATATAACAAAGGTATATGGTTTTTAGAATTAATATCTATGTTTATAACACTAATATTTATGTATAAAACTTCTAGACTTTATTGTAATAGTTTTTTCTCAATTCTTGTTTTATTATTAGTTTGTTCAGGATTTTTTATTTACTTTGATCAAGGTAATTTAACAGAGGAATATGCTTTACCCTTTATAGCTTTGTCATTGTATATATTTTTAGATTATTTTAAAAACAAGAAAATAAGTAAGTTTAGATTAATATTGTGTGGAATATCATTTGGTAGTGTTTGTTTATTACGAGTTAATATGATTTCACTTTGGATTGTTTTTTGTTTACTAGTTGTTATTGATAGAATAAAAAATAAAAAAGTCAAAGATCTAATTAACTATATTTTATACTTTACAATTGGGTTTTTAATTGTTTTGTTACCAATAGTTATATGGTTAGCATTAAATAATTCTCTAGATGATTTTTTTAAAGAATATATTATTTTTAATTTGAAATATTCAAGTGATCCTAATCGCTCTAGCTTATTAAATAGATTAAATTCACTAAATTGTTTTGTTAATAACCCATTATCTTTAATGTCAATTTTTATATGCGTTTTCATTTGTTATAAAAATAAAACTTTAATTAATGTGGGATATTTATTCTGCCTTTTATTAACCTTTTTCTTAATGTCAATTAGTGGACAAACTTATGCACATTATGGAATGATGTTATTACCTTTAATGATTTTTCCTTTTTCTATAATTTTAAATAATAAAAATGTAGATTATTTTATACCTATGTTTATGTTATTTATGGTAATTGTATCTTTGCCAAGCTGGTTTAATGGAATAAAAGATATAATTAGTCGTAATAATTTAACGGTTCAAAAAGACGAATTGATAGAATACAAGATTGCTAATGATATTAGGTTAAATTCAAGTAGTACTGATAAAATAACTGTTTTTGGGAACATGGATATTATTTATATTTTGTCGGATAGATTATCCTCTTCAAAGTATACTTACCAAACTCCAATAATTTATATAGATAATAATATAGAAAATGAGTATTTTAAGGAAATAAGTATTAATAAACCTAAAATAATTGTTAAGACAGCGGAGAATGAATTACTTAATTCATTCATAATTATTAATAATTATGAAAAAATATCTAGTTATAATGATGATAAAATAATAGTATTTAAAAGAACTGTGAATAATTAATAGAAAAAACATAAAATATGGTATTAATATAAAAAAGAACATTTATTTTTCGCGAAAAACTAAAAGTTATTAATAATGGAGATTAGAAGATTTTCAATTTTAGAGATATTATATTGATAATTGACTAATCTTTTTTTGATAGATAAGTTTTTGATATTGTCAACCAAGTTAATTAAGTTGTAACAAAACTTTCTAATAATAGAAAAATTAGAAATAACATTATATTTCTTTTTTTTGTTGCTTTTTTTATGAGATTGGCTACCTTTAAAATAAATGTTCTTTTTTTATTTTGTTATATATGTTATAATTATTTATGTAAAAATTATAGAGGTGTTTAATGATAAAAGTAAAAGCAATTTTAGGAAACTTTAAAAGATATTGGTTTTTAATGACTCAATTGATATCAAGAGATTTTAAAGTAAAATACAAAAGAAGCGTTTTAGGAATATTATGGAGTCTTTTAAATCCAATACTAACCATGGCGGTTATGGCTATTGTTTTTTCACAGATGTTTAGATTTAAAGTGGAGGGAGTAAACTACATTGTTTACTTAATGACTGGTATTATAATGTTTAATTATTTTAGTGCTGCATCTAATGCTGGTATGACTTCAGTTGTTGAGAATTTTACACTTATTAATAAAGTTTACATACCAAAATACATATTTCCTGTTGCTAAATGCTTATTTGTTGGAATAGACTTTTTATTAACTTTAATACCATGGTTAGCAATAATAGGTTTATCTTATTTTGGACTAGGACAATATACATGCCATTTTAATATTTATTTTTTAATATTGCCATATATATTTTTTTGTATGTTTTTATTTACTGTAGGAATGAGTCTTCTTCTTTCTTGCTTATCAGTGTTTTTAAGAGATGTATGGCATATTTATGGTATAGTTCTTACGTTGTGGAATTATTTAACCCCAGTATTTTATAGTATAGAAATATTACCGACTAAATTACAAACTCTTATGCATTTTAATCCAATGTATCAGTTTTTAACAGCAGCAAGATCAATTGTTTTATATGCGCAAAGACCATCCTTTACAACATTGGGTATATTAGGTTTAATTGGAGTTGGTATGCTTGCTATAGGCTCACTTGTATTTAGAAAAAAACAAGATAAGTTTATATATTATATTTAGGAGGTAGTTATGATTAAGATAGATAATGTTTCGATGAAATTTAATCTTGGTATTGAAAAAGATTTTTCAATGAAACAGGCTTTTATTAACTTATTTACCAAAAAGAGTAAAAGAAAAAAAGATGAATTTTGGGCTTTAAAAGATGTTAAATTGCATATAAAGCAGGGAGAAGTTGTTGGTTTAATTGGAAGTAATGGTGCAGGTAAATCAACTTTATTAAAAGTAGTAAGTGGAGTTATGAAACCGACTAAGGGTAAAGTAGAAGTTCATGGTGTTATATCTCCTATGATAGAGTTAGGGGCTGGTTTTGATGGGGATTTAACCGCTAGAGAAAACATTTATCTTAATGGGGCTATACTTGGATATTCTAAAAAGTTTATTGATGAAAAGTTTGATGAAATTGTTGAATTTTCTGAGCTCAGGGATTTTTTAGAAGTTCCAGTTAAGAATTTCTCTTCGGGAATGACTGCAAAACTTGCTTTTTCTATAGCAACAATAGTTAATCCAGAAATATTAATAGTTGATGAGATTCTTTCGGTTGGAGATATTAAATTTCAAGAAAAAAGTAAACATAAGATGATGGAAATGATAAAAGGCGGAACAACTGTATTGTATGTTTCTCATTCGTTAGAATCAATAAAAGATTTATGCACAAAGGTCGTATGGTTAGAACATGGAAAAGTTATAAAAATAGGTGATACTAAAGAAGTATGTGACGAATATTATAAGGAACAAATGAAGTAGGAGGAACCATGTTAGAAGAAGCACATAATAAAAATATAAAATATGTTTTTACTGATATTTTTGATACTATTGTATCAAGAAAAATACAACCTGAATATGTTAAAAAAATATGGTCTAATCAGATAATAAAAATGTTTAAACTTGATTGCAATGCGATTGATTTTTATACGGCTAGACATGAAATAGAGGCGGATTTAGGAAATAAAAATTTAGAATCTGGTTATGATTGTGAAATAACTTATGATTCTATCATTAAGGAATTATATAAAAATTTAAAAATAAAAATTCCGTATAAGAAATTTTTAAGTGGATGCATTGAATTAGAGGTTAATATAGAATCAGATGTTCTTATTGTAGATAAAAAGATATTAGAGAAATTTAAAAAATTAAAAAAAGAAAAGAAAAAATTATATTGCGTTTCTGATATGTATTTATCTAAAAAAATGGTAGAAAGTATTTTTACAAACCTTGGTATAATAGATTTATTTGATGATATTTTTTTATCTTGCGAAAATTTAAAAAATAAAAAAACCGGAAATTTATATGATATTGTTTTACAAAAAATAAAAGCAAAACCAGAACAATGTATAATGATTGGAGATAATTATTACTCTGATTATGAAGTTCCAACCCAAAAAGGTATTTTCTCTATTCATTTAAATAGAGAAAAAAATTATAATTTTTATGAGCAGTATTTAAATGAACATTCTTCTAAAAATGTTTATAATACTGTATTAAAATTGTCAAAGACTATTAATGATGATTTTGAACATTCTATTTTTTCTTTATATAATTTTATAGAAAAATTATACTATGAATTAATGTATAAGAATGTTGATGAAGTATTTTTTCTTTCAAGAGAAGGAGAATATTTAAAGAAACTTTTTGATTATTACTGTGATAATGTATATGGTAAAAAAATAGTATCACATTATCTATATGTTTCTAGGAAAGCAACTTATTTACCATCTCTTAAAAAGTTAGAAGAAGAAGATTTTTCTTCGTTATTAAATCAATATTCATACATCACTATAATGGAGTTTTTAAAAAGTTTAAATTTTGAAAAAGATGAAATAAGGACTATTATTAAATCTTATAAAGAGGACGTTAGTAATTTATTAGATAAATTCATAACAAGCAAGGATTATAAAAATTCAGTAAAACATATTATTACGGATAATGTAGATGAGAAAATACCTAATTTTATTAAATCAGGTTCTTTAAAAGCTCTAAAAAATAATTCTGACTTTAAAAGAATATACGAAAAAAATAGATCTGAACAAAAAGAAAACTTTATTAAGTATATAAATGATAAAACTAGTAAAAAAGAAATTTATGTTGTAGATATAGGATGGAATGGATCAATTCAAAACAATATTCAAAATATCTTAGGTGATTCATATAAAGTAGAAGGTTTCTACTTTGGTATGAACAGAAGAAATAAAAAAGAAAAAATTAAAAAATATGGTTTAATGTTTACAACTGAACCTAAAAATAAAGAATTTGATTTATATAATCAGAATAGATCTTTATATGAAATAATACTGGGAGCTTCGCATGGAAGTGCGAATAAATATATTAAGAAAAATAATCAAGTAGAAGTTTCTTTATTTTCACTTAAAGAGGAAAAGAAAATATTTGAAAATGTAATAAAACCATTGCAGGATAGAATGTTTGAAATATATAAAGATTTAGTTTTAAACTTAGCGAATGGTTATTATGATAACATAAAGATGTATAAGTTATTTAATAAAATTCAGTATAATATGTTATTTAAGCCAAATTCTAAACAATTAGAATTCTTTAACAAAATATATCATTATGAAAATTTTGGCGTTTTCGAATTTACAAAATTTGATATAAAAAATAAAATAAGCATAAAAAGATATATAAAAGAACATTTGAAATTTGTATTAAGATATAGAAGTTTTTTTGATGATTCTTTTTGGCCGGTACTTAAATTAAAAAACTTACATTTATTTATACCATATATAATATATACGATTAGAAATAAAATGAAGTTAAAGAAAAAGGATGTGATATAATGAAATGTATTTTTACACTTGGTTCACCTGCAATAGGTGGCGGAACGATTGTTATTTTTGAGCATGCAACTAGAATGAAAGCTGCAGGCGAGGATGTATATATAGTAACTGAGAATAAAGTTTCAGAAGAAGAATATTCTTGGCATCCCTTAGCTCATACATTAAAATGGGTTACTTATGATGAAATAAAAGATGAAGAATTTGATATGGCTATAGCAACATGGTGGCGTACTGTTTATGAACTATATAGAGTAAAGTCTAAAAGATATATTTATTTTGTTCAATCTATTGAATCAAAGTTTTATCCGGATGAAGAAAAAGGTTTAAAAATGCTTGCTGAAATGACATATATGCTTGATATGAGAGTTATTACTGAGGCAACTTGGATTAAAGAATATTTGGAAAAATATGGTATAGATGCATATTTAGTTCATAATGGCATAAGAAAAGATATATTTACCCAAGAGGGTGAAACATATGAAAAATGTAATGGACTAAGAGTATTAGTAGAAGGGCCAGTTGATGTTGGATTTAAAAACGTACCAAAAACAATACAATTGGTAAAGCAAAGTAATGCTGATGAAATTTGGCTTTTAACTTCATCTGCTATAGATTCTTACGAAGGAGTGGATAGAGTTTTTTCTAAAATACCACCATCAGAATGTGCTAAAATATATAGATCTTGTGATGTCATAGTAAAATTAAGCTATGTTGAAGGTATGTTTGGACCACCTTTAGAAATGTTTCATTGCGGTGGAACTGCAATAGTTTATGATGTTACTGGGCATGATGAATATATCGTTCACAATAAAAATGGTCTAGTAGTAAAAACAGACAATGAAGAACAAGTTGTTGAATATATAAACAAACTAAAAGATAAAAAAACTTTAAATAGATTAAAAAAGGGTGCCACTAAAACGGCATCTGAATGGATTTCTTGGAAAGAATCTTCAGAAAAGTTTTATGATACAGTAAAAAAACTTAATAAAATGGATTCTATAAACCAAACGACATTGGAGAACAAATCAAAATTTTTCTTTGATGTATATGTAAAATATGAAACAAAAACAATTTCTTTTAGAAAAAGAATAGGTGAATTTTTAAGAAATAAATTACCTTTTATATATAAAATATATATAAAAATTATAAGAAAGTAAGTATTTATTTTAATAATTATCAAAATAAACAATACCCTATATTAAGCTTTATTTTAGCATTAAGCCAATGATAATCATGAGAAAGAAAAAAACTTTATGGGTTGGTATAATGATATTATTAACATAGTAATAAATAAGGAGTAGTGAAAATGTATAAAAGGAAAAAGTATTAACAAAATAATCTTGTTATAAAAAGGTGCAAGCGAAAGAGTATTGAATAGCGTTTGAAATAACTAAGAAAATATAATAAATGATGTAGAATTAAAGTAAGATAAAGAATCATTAGATAAAAAAACTAGTAATAAATTATATAAAAGGTTAAAAAGTGAGGATATATATGTCAAAACCAAAAATAGCGTTAATTGTGGATACTGATAATTGGGCATTTTATAATAGATCAGTATTTTTAAAAGAAAGACTAAGTGATTATTTTGAATTTGAAATAATACCTGCAACAACAGCATTACAAGAAAATGTATTACAAGTTGTTTTACTTGTACAAGGGTATGATTTAGTGCATTTCTTTTGGAGAGGGTTGTTATTTTCATTATCTAATGAAAATGTAGTATTTAAAAGAAATGACATAGATGTTGATGATTTTATAAATAAAAAATTTACTAAAATAATAAAAACGACTTGTGTCCCAGACCACAGCTTATTAGATGAACAAAACATAGAAAATAGTAAAAGAATTTTAAATATGGTAGATGATTATTATGTGATGTCAAATAAATTATATGATATTTATAATAAACTAGACTGTAAGAAACCATATGGAGTAATAAGAGGTGGAGCGAATACTAAATTATTTAAACCGGAAAATCTAGAAAGATTTGAAAATATTGGGAATAGAAAAATAATTATAGGATGGAGTGGAAATAGTAAATGGGGAAATTGGGATGAAAAAGGTGAAGACATAAAAGGCGTTGAAACAATTTTAATCCCAGCAATTGAACAATTAAAAAAAGAAGGATTTGACGTTGAATTAAAACTAGCGGATAAAAGTGTAAAATTCACACCAATTGAAGAAATGAAAGGATTTTATAATAGTATAGATATATATGTTCAACCATCAAAACAAGAAGGTGGACCAAATACTATTTTAGAAGCAATGTGTTGTGGGGTACCGATTGTTTCTACAGATGTTGGATTTGTGCGAGAAGTTTTAGGACCAAAACAATCAAATTATATTGTAAAAGAAAGGAATGTTAAAAACATAAAAAATAAAATAAAAGAATTAATAAATAATAAAGAAAAATTCAAAGAATTATCAGAAGAAAATCTTAAAGAAATCGTAAAACAAGATTATGATGTAATTGCAAATGAATTTAAAAAGTTTTTTGAAAAAAATTTAAAAAAGAGGTAATATAGATGATAAATAATAGTATAAAAATAGGAATTGTAGGACTAGGATATGTAGGAATACCACTAGCAGTTATGTTTGATAAAAAATATCAAGTAATAGGGTTCGATTCAAATTCGGATAAAATAGAAAAATATAAAAACGGTATTGATGTAACAAAAGAAGTTGGAGATGAAAAAATAAAAAATTCAAAAATTCAATTTACATCAGATGAAAAGATGCTTCAAGAATGCAAATTTATAATTGTTGCTGTACCTACACCAGTAGATGAAAACAAAAATCCTGATTTAACACCAGTAGAAGAAGCAAGTAAAACGATTGGAAAAAATATTAAAAAAGATGCAATTGTAATATATGAATCTACAGTATATCCTGGTTTAACTGAAGAAATATGTATGCCAATATTAGAAAAATATTCCAAATTAAAATGTGGAAAAGATTTTAAAATTGCATATTCACCGGAAAGAGTAAACCCAGGTGATAAAGTACATAAAGTAGAAAATATAACAAAAATTGTTTCAGGAATGGATGAAGAAACTCTAGAAAATGTTGCAAAATTATATGAATCAGTTTTAGAAAATGGTGTATATAAAGCTTCTTCAATAAAGGTTGCAGAAGCAGCAAAGGTAATTGAAAATAGTCAAAGAGATGTGAATATTGCATTTGCAAATGAAGTTGCAATTATATGTAATAAATTAGGAATTGACGCGAATGATGTATTAGATGCAGCATCTAGTAAGTGGAACTTTTTAAATTTTAGACCAGGTTTAGTTGGAGGACATTGTATAGGTGTAGATCCATATTATTTAATTAAAAAATCAGAAGAATCAGGCTATATTCCTAAATTATTAACAAACGCAAGAAAAGTAAATGAATCTATAAGCGATTTTATAGTAGATAATATAGTAAAAAAATTATCAAGTAAGAATATTAAAATTTCTGATGCAAAAATACAAATACTAGGTGTTACTTTTAAAGAAAATGTTAATGATACAAGAAATTCAAAAGTCTTTGATATAATTAGAAAACTAGAAGAAAAAGGTGCTAAAGTATACGTAAAAGATGAATATGTATCAAAACAAGAAATCGAAGAACAAACTAATCTTAAAATAAATGAAAATGTAAATAATGAAAAAGTTGATGTTTTAGTAGTTGCAGTAGCACATGATAAATATAAAAACTTAAAATATAATCAAATTAATGAAATGTTAAACTCAAGTAAAATATTATTTGATATAAAAAACATATTTAACAAAAAAGAAATGGAAGATATGAAAATAGATTATTTTAGATTATAAGGAGGAACTAAACAAATGAAAATCGGAATTCATTATATAGAAGGAATGCCAGAGTATAGTTGGGCATACGAATGGGGGGGGTTATTAAAAAATAAAAATATCGAAGTAAAATATTTAAATTTCTATGATACGGATATTATGGAAAAAGTAAAAGATTGTGATGGAATAATGTGGCATTGGTTTCATTACCCATTTGATAAAATTGTTGCTCCAAAAATTTTATCAAATATACAATTAAATTTGAAAATTCCGATTTTTCCTGACTTAAATAGTTGTTGGCACTATGATGAAAAAGTGGCCCAACATTATTTATTAAGTTCAATAGATGCGCCAAGAATTCCATCTTGGGTATTTTATAATTATAATGATGCAGAAAAATTTATAAATCAAGAAGCTAGTTATCCACTTGTTTTCAAATTATCTGTAGGAGCAGGTTCTGCGAATGTTCTAAAAATAAATAATAAAGAAGAAGCATTAAAAATTTGTAAGCAAATGTTTGAAAAAGGGATATTTCCATATACAATTAATGAATTCAAGAAAAAAACAAAACTAAAAAATAGAATTTCAGAAGCAATAAAATATGTAAAATATAACGAATATCCAACACCACCATGGTATTATATGTTACAAAAAGACTATGTATATTTCCAAAAATTCTTACCAAATAATAAATATGATATAAGAATAGTGGTTATAGGTGATAGGTGTTTTGGATTTATCAGATATAACAGAGAAGATGATTTTAGAGCATCAGGAAGTGGAAAAAAAGATTATGATATAAAAAAGATACCAATAGAGGCAGTAAAAATAGCATTTGAGGTATCTAAAAAATGTGGATTTCAAAGTATGGCATATGATTTTATGTATGATGAAAATAAAGTAGTTATAAATGAAATAAGTTATTGCTATGGACCTGGAACAAGAGAATGCTTGGGTTATTGGGATTCCAACTTAAATTGGCACGAAAAAAAGATGAAACCAGAAGAGGCACATATAGAAGATTTTATAGAAAGAATAAAAAAAATGAAAAAGGAAAATAGTTAAAATGAGTGAAGAAAAAGATTTTCAAAAACAAATACATAATTTAGAATTAAAAGCTAAAGGTGTAGAACTTGAATATCAGTATGTAACTGAATTAAAAAATAATAAAATACTAGAGCTTGAAAACACGATAAGAGATATAGAGCCTTATAAAGAAAAATATCAAATGGCTATTGAAGAAATGGATAGATATAAAAATGAATTAGAAGCAATAAAAAATTCTAGATGGTGGAAATTAAGAGAAAAATTAAAAAGAAAAAAATGAATAAATCATGGTTAAAAAGTACAAAAATAAAATTATATAGTAAGGTTATTACAGATGGACATTTGCAATAGGGTCAATTTGGCTAATATCAGGAGTACAAATTGAAATAATAGGTGAACGTATAAGAAAAATATATAGTTAGACTAAAACAAGTCCAAGATTTATTGTTTTTGAAAATTTAGAGGAAGTAAAAAATGAAAAAAATAATTAATTTATACAAAAAATACGAAAAAATTATTAATTACTTGATAGTAGGAGTATTAACAACGGTAGTTAGTTTAGTAGTTAAATGGGGGTTATTATTTACTATTTTAGATGCCAAAAATGCTTTTCAACTACAGGTTGCTGTAATAATATCATGGATTTTAGCTGTAATTTTTGCTTATGTAACTAATAGAGTATTTGTGTTTAAGAGTAAAAGTAAAAATATATTAAAAGAATCAGCTAGTTTTTTTGGAGCTAGATTATTAACATTAGTATTAGAAATGCTTATAATGTGGTTCTTTATTACATTATTAAGATTAAATAGTGATATTTGGGTTTTAATATGGACTGTATTAGTTCAAGCTTTAGTAATTATATTTAATTATATTTTAAGCAATTTATTTGTATTTAGAAAAAAGTAGTTTAATACTTTTTTTATTTTTTGTAATAAATTGTATATTTAAAAATAATAGTTCAATTAATGGGAATTACACATTATATGTAAATGGTGCTGTTGTACAAAACTTTACTAGTATTCAATTACTAAATAGTAACTATTCATTAAATCAAAACGTCAAAATCAGGAATTAGAAAATTTGATAAATTTCATAATTATGGTTATAAAGGTCTATATAATGTAGAAACCGCAAATGATATTGCAAAATGGAAGGTTTAAGACATATAGAAGATATATTAGATAAATATGGTTAGTGATGAATTAGTTGCTAACCTTTTTATAATATCTCAAATTGAACAAAAGCTGTGAAAGGTTAATTTACAAACGAAAATAATGTTAACAAAACTAATTATTAAGCAGGTAATAAAATAAGAAACAATATAAAAGAACTAGGTGGAACTATACTAGAAGACTTACCAAATCCAGAAAAAGTATAAAACAATTAGAAGAGGAAAATAAAATTATATATAATGGTAGATAGTGTAATAAAAATTCATTTTGTGACAATTTTTTTCAAATTTTGCTAATAGAGTTTGATATAGTAGCGACTAATAATTAATTGAAAGGAGGAAAAATAAATGAGAACAACCAAATTATAATAAAAACGATTTATTATAAATGCAAAGAAAAGATATCATTAAACAAAGGAGATTAAATATGAAAAATAATAATGAAAAGAGATATAAAAATAAAAGGAGAATACTATGAAAAAGAGGGTTTTGGTTGTACTTCTAACTATTGTATTATTTTTACCTTTTATAAATGTAAAAGCCGCATACATGGATTCATATATTGATTGGAATTTAGATAGATCAGTTTTTGCACATCAGTATAGAAATGGAAGTGATCACATAACAAACCTAGCTATGATTACGGTAGATGGTAAAGTAGCATATTGCATAGAACCTGGTATAGTCGCTGATAAGGGATCTTACTATTCATCGACAACTAACATAAATGATACTAATATATCATGGGCTAATACTAAGAAATTAAGTTTAATAGGGTATTATGGATATGGTTATCCGGGTCATGAAGCAAAAGAATATTATATGGCTGCCCAGGAGTTAATATGGAGAGAAATGGGTGTTGAAAACGTATGGTGGACCGATGCTAAGGAAGGTGGTAATAACCTTAATATAGACTATTATAAAAATGAAATATTAAGGTTGGTAAATAATTATGAAATTACGCCTGAATTTGATTTTAAAAGTGAGTATATAGTGGGTGATGAATTTTCAATTAATGATAAAAATAACGTGTTGGATGGATATGAACTTATAAATAATGATAGTATAAACATAAGTGGGAACACTTTAAGAGTAAAAGTAAAAGATAACAATAATGATTTTATATTAAGAAGAAAACAAAATGGTAAAACTACTATGTTTTATTATAAGGATGGTTTCCAAACGATAGGTACTTTTGAATTTCCTTATAATTATGAAAAAAGTTATAGGATAAATCATTTTTATGGGAAAATTATTATTGATAAATTAGATTACGATACAAATAGTAAGGAACCATCATCCCCTTATGCCAGTTTAGAAGGTGCAGAATATGGTTTATATGATAGTGAAGGAAATCTTCTTCAAATTAAAAAGACTGATAAAAATGGTAAAGTAGAATTTGATAACCTTGTAAAAAATAATTATACTGTAAAGGAAATTACTCCGAGTAGAGGTTATACTGTGGATAAAACGGTTAGTAGTGTCTTTATTGGAACAGATACTAGTGAAGTAATTATTAAATCTTATGAAAAAATAATAAAAAATAAAATTGTTATAATAAAGGTATTAGATGATCCGGATAATAAAACATGTATTCCTGAAGAAGGGATATTGTTTGGCATTTATGATTTAGATAATAATTTAATAAAGGTACAAAAAACAGATCGAAATGGGGATCTAACTTTAGAACTTCCATATGGTAAATATATTTTAAGGCAGGAAAGTACCATAGAAGGAGTTGATAAAGTAAAAAATAGGGTAATTGAGGTAACAACTGATGGGGTAACTCAAAATATTGTACTTGTGAATCACAAGTTACCAGAACATGTTTTACCTGCTATAGAAATAAAGAAATTACCTAATACTGGAAATAAAAATATAATAAATATATTCTTATTAATGTCACTATGTTTTATAGGATTAATAAATGAAAAAAAGACTGTTTAAAGTGGTATTAGTTATTTTAATTATTTTATTATTAAAAGAAATTATTTTAGTATCAGTTTTAAATCATAATAATAAAGAAAGTGTTAAGGCCTACTTTAGGAATGATACAAGCTTTAACTATAAAAGTAACTTTGTAATAAATATACCTAAAATAAAAATAGAAACAGTTATTAAAAAGGCTGATTTTAACTTTAAAAACTTAAATAATTCACTAGTTTATTATAAATATGATGATTATAAGGGTAAGATTATTATTTTTGGGCATTCAGGAGTAGGACATGGAGTGTATTTTAATAGATTAGACGAATTAGATATTAATGATTATCTTTATTTATATAAAGATAAATTAAAAATTACTTATATTGTAAGTAAAAAATACAGTGTACCAGATACAGATATAAGTATTTTAGAAAATAATAGTAAAGAAACTTTATTACTAGTTACATGTGACAAAAATAATAAAAATATAAGATTAGTAGTAGAGTTAGTGATAAATAGCATTAAAACTCTTAAAAAATAACAAAGAAATCATATTTTTATTGATAAAATGCTTGAAAAAACTATTTAAATTTGGTACGCTTATATTGTAAGGAAAATAACTTACAAAACAAATGAACATAAAAATGGAGGTTTTATTATGTCAAAACAACAATTAGTTGAAATGATTGCTGAAAAAGCAGGTTTAACAAAAGCTGATGCTACTCGTGCTTTAGATGCAACAATGGATAGCATTAAAGATGCTTTAAAAAAAGGTGAGAAGGTTTCATTAGTTGGATTTGGTACTTTCGCAACTTCAAAAAGAGCTGCTAGAGAAGGACGTAACCCAAGAACTGGAGAAACAGTTAAGATCGCTGCTAGAACTGCAGTTACATTCAAAGCTGGTTCTAAGTTAAAAGATGCTGTAAACTAATTTTTAATTAGTTAGCTAAAAACACACGATAAAACGTGTGTTTTTATTTACACTTAGAAAACATTTTTAAAAGTTATTTAAAACATAATGATATAATTATAGTGGGTGATTATCTTGAAAGATAAAATAATAGAGCTATTAAATATATTTTATGATAATGGATACGAGGCGTATGTAGTAGGTGGGTATGTTAGAGACTTAGTCATGGGAAAAGAAAGCTTTGATGTAGATGTATGTACCAATGCTACCCCTAGGGAAATGAAAGAAATATTTAGTGAAATAAATTTACCATTTGAAAATTATGGGGCGGTTCATTTATCATATAAAAATATAAATTTTGAAATAACTACATACCGAATGGATTTAGAATACGAGGATAAGAGAAAACCTTCAAAAATAATATATACCGATAAATTAATTATTGACCTTAGAAGAAGGGACTTTACTATTAATACACTATGTATGGATAAAGATGGGAATATTATAGATTTATTAGATGTAAGTGAAGACATCGATAAAAGAATAATAAAATCCGTGGGTAATGCAGATAAAAAATTAAAACAGGATTCACTTCGAATACTACGAGCAATTAGAATTGCTACTCAGTTAGATTTTGAAATCGATATAGAGTTGCAAAATGCCATTATTAATAATAAAGAAGCAGTTAAAAATTTATCGTTTTACCGTAAAAAAGAAGAATTAAATAAGATATTTTCATCTCCAAATGTACTTAAAGGTATTAATCTTTTAAAGACGTTTGGGATTGATAAATATTTAGATATAAACCTAGATAATGAAATTGTTAAGACTAACGATCCTATAGGTATATGGTCCCAAGTTAATCCTGTAAATAATTATCCATTTACAAATAACGAGAAAGAATATTTAGAGGCTATTTTAGACGTTTTAAGGGATAAAACGATTACTGATATGGAATTATATAAATATGGTAATTATGTATGCTATATAGCCAGCCAAATACTTAAAATAGATTCAACTAATATATATGATAGATATGATAATTTACCAATTAAGAGTAAAGATGATATAGATGTAACTACTAAAGAAATAATAAGTATATTAAAATTAGATGATAAAAGCATTGTTAAAGATATAATTAAAGATTTGGAAGTTAATATAATTAATGGTAATTTAAAAAATGAAAAGAGAAAACTGTATAAATATCTAATTGATACTTACCTTACAAATGTGGTATAATTCACTTGAAGAAGGTGATTTCATGCTAAAAAAAGAGTTTCTTAATCAAATAAATAATGAAAATCATTATACTGTTCCTAGGTATGTTTTTTCATATGCTAAAGAACTAGGGTTAGACATGAATTCATTAATATTACTTATATACTTAATAAATAAACCAAATAAAATGATATTCGACTATAAAAAAATAATAGAAGATCTTAATTTTACTGAAAAAGAGTTATTAGATTCTATTTCTATTTTGAAAGATAAAAACATTCTTCTTATTTTAATGGAAAAAAATGATTCTGGTATATTAGAAGAAAAAATAGACATTAGTTTATTTTATGAAATAATATTCTCAAAAATGCTTAATAGCGAAAAGGAAGAAAAAACAAATGCTGATTTATATAATTCTTTTGAAAAAGAATTTGGAAGAACACTATCTCCAATGGAATATGAAATTATAAATAGTTGGCAGGAAAAGCAAATAAGTAACGAACTTATTTTAATGGCCCTTAAAGAGGCGGTTTATAATGGCGTTAATAATTTAAGATACATTGATAAAATACTTTATGAGTGGAGCAAAAAGGGAGTTAAAACATCTATGGATGTTGAAAAACAGTCCAAAAAAAGAGAAGAAGAAACTGAGGATACAGCTTCTTATGAGTATGATTGGTTAAATGAATAAAAAAAACACTACATTAGTAGTGCTTTTTTTATTCTTTCGTTCCTTCTGTAGTAGGTGTAGTAGGTGTTGTTTTAATATTTAATTTACCACTAACCGTTTTGGTTTTACCATGATATGTAACTTCATATTTAATACTATTATTTGCATGGTTCAAAATATTTATAATAGCATCACTAGTTACATCTCCTCCATTATACATAACTATTACATATTTTGTACAATTATTAATTTCGGTTTCTGAATTAATCTCACAGGAATGAGCGATAACCTCAAAGTCAGATGTAATAGATACTTTATGACTAACACCGTTACTTCTATTATTTTTATAATTAGAGAATGCAGTATAAATTACATATACTGGATTTGAATAACTAGTTGTATGTGTATATGAAGTTGAAGTTGTTGTTCCAACATATGTTTCTGAACCGGATTCTCCATCTTTAATGTATATGTCATATCCTAAGGTTCCATATGATTCATCAAAATTATATTCAAGAAGTGTACTAGCACTAATACCATTCCAATTAAGAGTAACTGTATTTCCAGAAACTTTACTTGATATTCCGCTAACACTTGGTAAGTTTTTTTCTACCACATCTCCAACTTCAGTTGGCCCTGTACCTTTTCTAAAGTATCCTAAAACCCCACCATAATTAGATTTCTTAAGTGGAATTGAACCAGATACCACATACATTTCTTCAATGCTAGAAGGTATTTCAAACGTGCTACCATCTTTATCGAATAAGTTGTCTGCTAAGTTTTTATAAAATCTGTCACGAGTTGTCCAAGAAGCGGTAGTGCTATAATGTTTTTTATCTATTTTATCATATCCATACCACATTGTAAGTGTATATTTAGGAGTATAACCACATACCCATAAGTCGTTTACCGCCCTGCTAGATAATCCGTATTTTTTTCTTGTTGCTTCATCAAAGTTAGATGTACCTGTTTTAGCAGCCGTTGCAACACCACCTATATTTGCAGCGCTTTTTGCAAGGCCTTCAGTTGCAGACCAGTTTAAAGAATAATTTATTATATAAGCTGTTGAGTCATACATAACCCTTGTTTTGTTTGTGTTAGGTTCAACAACTTCATCAGTTTCTTTATATATAAATTTCTTTATTGTGTGCGGTTTTATATAGTAACCACCATTAGAGAAAGCTTGATATGCACCAGCCATTGTCATAGGACTGTTTCTTGATTCGCCTTCTTTAGTTGAACCAGTAAATGATCCAATACTATGAGCTTCGTGTATTTTTCCGTTTTCAATTTCTGGTGTTATTCCTAAACTTGTAGCAAATTTTAAGATTTTATCATTACCAGCTTCTTTGCTTACCTGTTGGAAAGTTTTTAAAGCTGTAATATTTCTAGATAAACCAAGTGCTTGGTAAAGAGGAAGCCTTCCTTTATATCCACCATCTGAGTTAGATATTTTTGTTCCATTACTATATGTTGTAGGTGTATCATCGATATAGTTAACAGTTCCCCAACCTAAGTATTCAATAGCAGGAGCATAATCGAATATAGGTTTAGCGGTTGATCCTATTTGTCTATTAGTTTGGGTAGCGTAGTTAAATGACCTTTCAGTATTTTTGTTTCTACCAGCTCCAACCGCTATTACTTCGCCAGTAGAAGATTCGGTCATTACAATACCTGATTGCGCCATTTCATTTTCCCAATTCCATGCTTCACCATTCATAACTTTATTAATGAAGTCTTGCTTAGATTTATTCATTGCTGTATATATTTTTAACGGTGTTGTGTATGGATTTAAATTATATTCGCTTTCTAATTCTTCGACTACGGTATCAATATAACCTTGATATTCTGAATATTTACTATCAGTTTGTACACTTTTTACCAATGATGTAATTGGTATTGATTGTGCTATTTCTTTTTCATTCGCAGTTATGTATCCATGTCTTTGCATTAAATATAAAACAGTTTGTCTTCTTTTTTCAGCTCTTTCAGGATAGTTGTATGGATTATAGTATGTTGGTGATTGGAACAAACCTGCTATAAATGATGCTTCGGCGAGATTTAAATCTCCAACTGATTTTCCAAAGTAGTTAAGGGAAGCTTGTTCAACACCATATGCTCCATTTCCTAAGTAAGAGTCATTTACATAAAACTCAATTATTTCTTTTTTTGTATATTTTCTTTCTACTTTAAATATTGATAAATATATATCAGTGAATTTTCTAACTATTCCTTTAAAACCTGATGCTTCAGTAGATGTATAGTTATTTTTTACTATTTGCATGGTTAAGGTAGAAGCTCCTCCTGAGTTTTTACCAATAAGTTGCCCTAAACTGGCCTTAGCAAATCTAGCTGCATCAAATCCGTTATGTTGAAAAAATTTAGAATCTTCTGTTGCGATTATCGCATCAATTAAAACTTCAGGCAGATCATCATAAGTGATTTCTGTTCGGTTTTCATTTCCCATTTTTTCTATTAAGTTTCCATCTGCATCATATAATTCAGACATTTTTGTAAATTTCAAATTATTAGGATCAAACTTAGGTGCTTTTATTATTACATATGAAAAAAATACTAACATAATAGATACAAAAGCAATTATACATACTAATAAAATATTCAAAATCATTTTTTTCTTTTTACTAATACTTTGATTTTTTACTTTTTTAATTGCTTTGCTATTATTAACTTTTCGTCTTACGTTGTTAGTTTTGGTTTTAATATTATTAGCTATTTTACTTCCGGATGTTTTAGTTCTTTTCTTCATCATGGTTATTACCTCCAAAATATAATTTGTTTATTACTTCTATATAGTCAATTCTAGGTGCATATTTTACTTTAATCATTATACCATATTCTTTAAAGAAATTTATAGGAATTGATTTTCTTTCATTATTATTTAAAAAGTCTTCTAATTTTTCCGTACTTAAGTAATATGTTTCATCAAGTACTGTGAACCTAACTATTAAAAAGGATATTGCACCTTTATTTTTAACGTTTATTAAGTGCTCAATTTGATGTTTATGAATATTTGATAGTGAAAAAGAAGTTTTACTAGTTGTTTCCTTAGCTTCAAAATCAATATATTTACCATTATAGATACCATTATAATCGGTAGTTGATGGCGTTTCAAAATAAGCTTCGTTAATTATTCCCATTTTGTAATCTACTTTAACTAATTTAATAGGTGTAGGCTTTTTATATATATATGCTATGTCATGAATTTTATAATATTCATTAGCTAAATTTATATCACTTTCAAGTCCCATACCACGGTTAGCAAAACCGGTTTTGACATTATTGGTTTTAGTTTTATTAAACCTTGTATAAGAGTAGTTTTTAATCATCTTATCACCAATAATAATTATACTACAAATAATAAATATTTTAATAATAAAAATGAAAAGAATTGTCGATTTTATTTTTTAATAATTTTAATATGCTAACATAAATTTAGGAGGCACTTATGAAAGATTATAGTTTAATTTTTATTTTGATTGACGATTTAATAGAAGATGTAAAAGAAATAGAAGAAAATTTAATTATTTCTCATAAGATTAAATAGGTGATATGTTTGGAAGAAATAAAAAATATTTATAATTTGTTACCCCATATTTTTTGTGTATGGATAGTTTTAAATATATTAGGAAACACGATAAAAATGACGTTTAATATTCCTGGTAAATATATTATTTTGATATTACTACCAGTAAGTGTCATTATAAATTTCTTGTTTTTTG
>CANQAS010000004.1 GCA_947589535.1 uncultured Bacilli bacterium
CCTCCTGCATTCAAGTGATTAGATATAACTATATCATTACTACTTGATATATTTGGTCTGATAGTATTTATACGATCAGTAGGATTAAGCGTTGTATCATCGGTTCTAGTAATAACCGTAGGTATACCTAAATCTTTAAACCTGTTATACATATAATTAGCCATCTTAAGAGTATATTCTTTTTCAATTATATCCCCACTTGATGCTCCTGGATCTGATCCACCATGACCTGCATCTACTATAACCATATTATCACTTCCTTCATGGTATTGTATGATTAACACCTAGATTGAGTGATAAAGATTTATATAATAAAAGAACTTAATAAAATTTCAAAATAAACATTGAAACTTTTAAAATAAAAAAGAGCATATACAAAATTGTTATTTAAGCTCTTTTAAATTTTTTTCAATCATATATTAGTCTTATAAACCTAGTATAACCTTTTCTAGTAACTTTCATATTTTAATTAGAAATAAATTTTCAAAATTTCTTGTGCCTGTACAAACTAGTATTAATTTATCATGGATATTTTTATATTTAAATTCTTCTGTTAATTTAGAACTACTAAACAAAGGTATTAATATATTAATTATTTTAGTTAAACTTATCTAATTTTAATGTAGCTTTAGCTTCTTTACCATTTCTATAATAATTAACTTCTATTGTATCCCCTATTTTATGCCTATATAATTGATATTTAAATTCTGATACAGTAGTTACCTTTTCGCCATCTACTTTAGTTATAATATCCCCGTCTTTTAATCCTCCATTACTTGCAGGATATCCACTATTTACTTTAACTAGTATAACACCATATTCAATATTAGAATCAACGTTTATACCATATCTATATAATGCATACTTATTAGTTAAATCAAGTAATTGAACACCAATTATTGGTCTTTGAATTTCCTTACCTTGTGCTAGTGTATCAACATAATTCATGGCATCTTCTATAGGTATAGCAAATCCCATTCCCTCTACTTGTGTATCAACTAATTTTAATGATGTTATACCGATTACATCACCTGCTAAATTAACTAGTGGTCCTCCACTATTACCAGGAGATATTGCAGCATCTGTTTGTAATACTTTTACTATATATGATTCAGATATAAGTGATGATGCATTCGAAGAACTTGTTTCAATTAATCTATCTTTACCAGATAGTATCCCTTTAGTTACAGTACCTGCATAAGCAGAGCCCATTGGGGAACCTACGGTAAATACACTATTACCTACTTTAGTATTTTCACTCTTACCAATACTTACAACTTGTAAAACATCTTTAGCATTCATTCTTAATACTGCTAAATCAGTATAAGAATCATAACCTAGTACTGTTAAAGTTACCGAATTATTATTAGATAAAATCCCTTGAACAGTTTTAGCACCTGATACAACATGTGCATTAGTTAATACATATCCATATTTATCATCTTTTTCATACACAAAACCAGTACCAGAACTTACCGCACTACCATCTTCTGATAATACTTCAATGCATAAAACTGCATCATAAACTTTTTCTATAGCATCTTCCATTGCCTCCTCAGTTACTTTAGTTTCGGAAAATGTTCTATCCTTAGTTATAACTGTAGGATTTTTCTTGCTATATAAATACGTAATACCAGCACCTACTAAAAACGCAATTATAATTACAATGATAAACTTTATTGGTCCAAAATTTCTTTTCTTTTTTTTCTTACTTCCTTCTATGTATTCTATTCTATCCATATTAACCTCCTATTTAAGTCTAGCTATTTCAGCCCAGTTATTTGGAAATCCCATTCTATCTAATATTTTATTTTGTGGTATTGTATCAACCTTACCATCTAAAATACTTAAATCATAATTAACTTCATTAACAAAGTCTACAAAATCACTATCAGTAAGCATGTATTTAAGCATTATAACAACCGCAAACATATCATTTTTACCATATATATACTCATCATTCATAGTTGGAATATTAAGTTCCCTATGATATTTAGTATCAAGTATTTCCTTTTGGGTCTTATGTTCATATACTATGTCTTCATGAGCACATAAATTTCTATAATTAGATAAAATAGATATATAAACAGTTAATGTTTCAACATCTAAATTATAATACTCTGCAATAGCTAATTTATCTTCTGGTTTTAATATTGAATATAATTCATTAATCATTCCAAAAGTTAATAATTTAACTAATATCCATAAAGGAACATATCCATAATTACTTAAGTAGTGAAGTGTTGCACTATGTTGTCTTCCATTTAATTTAAGTTGCCGTTTTATTTTATTTAAAACGTCATTAACCTGTCTTATTTTCTTTGAGTCCTGCGAAAAATTTGATGGTTTTAAATAATCTTTTTCCTTTATACCATACTTTCTAGATAAATTGTATGCCATTATAGACTTTAAATTGTTTTCAACAATAAGTAAATTTTTAAATAAAAGATTTCTAAAACTTCTATCGAATTGAAATACCGCGTATAACTCTTCAAAAGTAGTACCTTTTATAAATTCATCACTTTTATTGCCCTTTATAAATATATGTCTATATCCATTAATAAAAAAGTAATTTTCTCTTAACAAAAGTCCTTCTGCCTTATCTACATCATTAATTACCAACCCACGTTTTTTTAATATGCTAATTTGCTCAGATAAGGTTTTAAACTCCTTAGTTTTCACCTAGCATCACCATATAAAATTATAACACAAATTATTAAATATATATTAATTAAAGTTAAAAATTCTTATATTTATTGCAATATAAAAAAATCAATAAAAACTTGATTTTCTTATATTACTTATTAATTCTATAACTAATCTCTTTCTCTAAATGATTTTAATACTTCTCCAGTTTGTGCATTTATATAAAATTCATATTCATACTTATTATACTTAAAATCAATTTCATAAACCGTTACTCCAAATTTATAGTCTAATTCGTTACTTAAATCATGAATATTATTTTGACTAATATTTAAACTTTTTAATGCGATTTCTAATGCCTCATTACTAGAAATATAATTATTTTTTGCTTCGTTTATGGTTGTATTTACACTACTAGTAACTGGATTATTAGGTATTTGAAGTTCTTCTTTATCATCAAAATATTCTATTTTTAAATACATAAAAACAACAATAAATAACAATAAAATAACTATAACTGATAAAATAATTATTATTAAGTTTTTATTATCTTTTTTCATAATTTACACCTTTCTTTAGAATGTTATTAATTCTATATTTACATTATACCATAAAAGAAAAAATTGTTAAATATTATAAAAAAAGCCCAAACATGAGCTTTTTTTAAACATTGAAGTAAATAAATTTTAACGTTTTGAAAATTGTGGAGCACGACGAGCTTTCTTAAGACCGTATTTCTTACGTTCTTTAACCCTTGCATCACGAGTTATAAATCCTTCTTGTTTTAATATCTTCCTAAATGAAGTTTCAGAAGATGGATCAGTATTTATATCATATTGTAATAATGCTCTTGTAATACCTAAACGAATTGCTCCAGTTTGACCGGAGAATCCACCACCTTTTACATCTACATCAATATCAAATTTATTAGCGGTTTTAGTAGCTTCTAATGGTTGTTTTAAATCCATAACTAAAGTTTTAAAAGGAAGGTATTCATTAACGTCTCTACCATTGATAGTAATTTTACCTTTTCCCGAAGTCATTCTTACTCTAGCAATAGAGCTTTTACGACGACCTGTACCAATGAATGTCTTTGCCATTTACATATCCTCCTTAAATTTCCACTTGTTCTGGCTTTTGAGCTTGTTGCTTGTGTTCAGGACCAGCATACACGAATAATTTCTTATACATTTGACGTCCTAATCTTCCTTTTGGAAGCATTCCTTTCACAGCTCTTTCAACCATTTCTACTGGATAATTTTCACGCATTTCTTTAGCAGTTCTTTCTCTTAAACCGCCAGTATAACCACTGTGGTTATAATAAATTTTTTTGTCTAATTTGTTTCCTGTTAATACTACTTCTTTAGCGTTAATAATGATAATGTTATCTCCGCAATCAACGTGTGGAGTAAAAGTTGCTTTATGTTTTCCTCTTAACATAACAGCAGCCTTTGAAGCTACTCTACCAAGTGACTTTCCCTTAGCATCAATAACATACCATTTACGCTCAATGTTTGAGGCATTAGCCATAAATGTTGTCATATTTTATTTCCTTTCCTTTATAAGTTTGTTTTCCCAGGACAAACTTACGTGGGTTTATAAAATGTACCAATTTAAATTCTACTTTAAATCGGTACATTTGTCAACTTATTTTATTATATTTTTATTTTTTTTCAGTTATTCTTAAAGTTACTTTAGTTATCTTAGAAGAATATTTAATTCTTAGGTCAGAACCACTTACTTCTACAGGTATTTCATGTTCTCCTACACCTAAGCCTTTTAGATCAACATAGGCTTTAATCGTAGTTGGATCAAGTTCAGATAATACGTTTCGAACACCTTTTACACTTACAGTAACTTTTGTATTATTTTGATCTACTGCTTGAACGGTTAAACCATCACCTAGATTCTCATATTCTAGATATACATCATTAATTTCTTTGGTAGCTTCATCACCAAGAGCAACACTTACATTAACAGTATTTTCACTTATTGCTCTTACACCAGTAGGCTTTTTAATAGTAATAGAATATTTTTTATCTTCTTTTAATTCACTTACATCAACATAAACTGGTATGTAAGTAATTTTTTCTAACTTATCCGAACTACCATATATTGTAACCTTAGTAATATCTGTAATTATATTACTAATTGCCTTACCAAATACTATGTTTTTATAATTCTTAGGAATAACCCTTATAGGAACTTCTTTTTGAGGTGATGTAATCTTAACGGTTGCATTTATTTTTGATGGAACAACTTCAACATTAACTTTTTTTCCATCATTATCATACGCAACAAGTTTAACATCTTTAATTTCTTGTTCCCCAACAGCCGGATCAACTAAGTTCTTAAGATCTATTAAAGCCTTTACTGACGCAACCTCATTAAGCTTTGCTTCATTTCCTTTTACAAACACCTTATCAGTACTAAGTGTTACATCTTCTACCATTAATTTAGAATCTATCTTATCTTTATTTATAACTTCATAATTAACTTCTTTTTCAACTGATACTTTTTCATAAATAACAATTGTTGCAACAGATGGATCTAACTTATATTCAACAGAGCTTAAAGCTTTCTTATACTTAAGATTAACCTTATGAACACCAGGTTTTAAACCAGTTAAATCAACTGTTATATCATTAGTTGGTAGTTGCTTTGCTAAATAAACATCTGACTTTCTACCTATTAATGTTATATCAACCGTTTTAGGTAATCCTTCAACAACATAAGCTTCTTCATTATAAGTTGCTGTAATAGGTTGATCATAAAGCACTTCGGCAGAAGTTTCGATAAGTGACGTTGTTCTAGAATCAGCGATAAAGAACACACCAAGTGCTATAATTAGAGAAACAATAATTAATCCTGATTTTTTTGATAATATCTTTTCTATACTTCCACTATTACCTTTAAGTTTACTTGATATTGCAACAAAAAACCTAGTTATAGGAAGAATTATTTTTTTATCTATAAAATGACCAATGGCTTTCAATATTTTAATCATTTTCATCACCATCCTCATTTTCTTCTATTTCATATTCAAACTCAGTAGCTTTCTTTGGTTTTAATTCATCTAATATCAACATCTTAGCTTCCTCAAGCGATAAATTATAATTTAAATCACCATTTATTGCTATTGAAATTCTACCAGTTTCTTCAGATACAATTATCGCAATAGCATCAGATTCTTCACTTATTCCTATTGCTGCCCTATGTCTTGTACCTAATCTTTTACTAAACTTCATTTCAACGGTAGTTGGAAATACTGCTCCCGCGCTTGTAATCTTATCTCCTTGGATTATTACACCACCATCATGAAGTGGATTATCTGGGAAGAATATTGCAACTAATAATTCATTTGATATCTCAGCATATAATTTCTTGGATCTATCAATATACTCCGCCAAAGAAGTATCTCTTTCAATTACTATTAGTGCACCAATACGATGTTTCTTTAAGTATTCAAGAGCAAGTCCTATTTCATAAACTATTCTTTCTCTTTCAGATATTGTTAAAACTTTGTGTCTACCAAGAAGTTGTGTTCTTCCTAACTGTTCTAATACAGTTCTTATTTCTGGTTGAAATACTATAACTAGTGCTAAAGGTCCCCACATAACCACATACTCTAAAAGTAGACCTATCGCGGTTAAATCAAATAAATCACTTAATACCTTTATTACCACTATTATTATTATTCCTTTAAAAAGCATTGTAAATTTAACGTTATTCTTAATACTTTTTAATATGAAATATAAACCAACCCATACAAGACATATATCAATTATATCTTTAATTATTGTAAGTATACTATCTACTGTCATACTACCTCCTAATATCCTTTTTATCAATATTTTTTATTATATGAAAATTATAACATATTTAATCACCATTTTAAAATTTATTTTCAATTGAAAATAAAAAGCCTTGCAAGATAAGGCTTAAAATATGTTATTTATATCATTTTCTGATGGATCTTGATTAATACTATCCTGCGGAAAATTCTCTGACTGAAAAGAATTATTTTCATTACCTAATGGTTCCTGCACCACAGTATCCATAGAATTATTAAAAACATCCTGATTCGTATTTGGCACTTCAACACTTTCTTGTGATACTGGATTTTCCACGGTATTTGTTTCAAATTTATATTGTAATGATTCTTCATTTATTGGATCATTTTGTCCTTCTGCACTCGTACTAGACTCTGCAGTAATTTCATCTTGAGATTCAGATGCATTACCTATTACATTTGACATCTCATTAGTATCTGATACCTTATTCTCATCTTTTTCATAAGCTTTAGAATCTAAATTATTTTTATTACTATCATTATTAAGTAAACTTCCAATTTTATTTTCTTTTTTTAAGTGTTTATCACCTAAAAATCCGATTATTAAACATACTACAAATACTGCTATTGCTATTAATAGCATAGGATTAGCATTAAAGTATTCTAACATACAATCACCTCTTATTATTCCTTAATTATCTTAACAAAAAAAAATAAAAAAAACAAGTTAGTCTTGTTTTAATTCTAAGGTTATAACCGTTTTTAATTTTTCTAGCTCGCCTTTTTTATTATAAATCTCTCTTACTTTATAATTAATATTTTGATCAGTTACATCTCCATCAAATCTTTTTTCAAATGCTTCCCTAATTTCAGATTCAACAAGTTCGGTATCAAATATGTAAAAATAATCTTTTAAATTTTCTTTAATCAAAGTTTCTGAAAACATTTGTTTTCTAGAATAAACAGTCGCTACAACAGAAACTACTTCATCTTTATTATATTTTGTCCTTATTTCTAATTTATTTTCCTTATTATCATAATCATAGTATGTATTATATATAACAAACACTTCATGTCCATCCATTGCTAAAGTCTCATACTTATCACAAACATATTCTTTGCAATAACCAGATACATTACTAGCCATTTTTGCATAAGAACCACGAACTACTTTATTTATTGCTATCGTTCCTACCGTATTAAGAAGCAAGTAACAGAAAAACGTTATCATTATTATTATAAAAACTTTAGTATTATCATACTTATCCGCATTCTTAATAAATTTAACATTATATATAATACCTAAAATTAACATTAAAATGTCTATTATTAAAAACGAGTTTATTATCACATTTGTATATCCAAGCTTACCATAATAATTTCTAAAAAATATCATGGTAATTAAAACTACTATGTTTAAAACAAATAAAACGTTAGTATTTCTTCTTATTTCTAAATTTTTATTCATATTTTTCCTCCGTTAAGACCATTATACCACTATAAGCTATTTTTTTCTATTGAAGAAAAAAAATAATTATGATATTATAAATCTAGCAATAAGGAGAAGAATAAAATGGGATTACTTTCATTATGTTTAAAGATATTTTTCGTAAGAATAGTAGAAGTATCTTTAGGAACATTAGTTACCGTTTTAACGGTAAAAAACAAAAGAATCATTGCAACAATATTAGGTTTTATTGATGTAATAATTTGGTTTTTGGTAGTAAGAGAAGCACTCATGACTAACATAAAAAGCATTTGGATTGCATTATGTTATGCAGGAGGATACGCTATTGGTACATTTTTAGGTACAACATTATCTAACAAATTAATTAATGGTAAAATGTCAATGCAAGTAATACTTGATGATTTACCAAGAGAAAAAATAGATATCATAAGAAACGAAGGATATGCTGTCTCACAAATTGATTGTACTGGAAAAGATGACTCCAAAAAAATTATGCTATTTATAGAATTAGATAATAAAAAACTTAATAACTTACAAACCATTATTAAAAAAATTGATAAAAATGCCTTTATGATTGTTAATGAAACTAAACACGTAGTAAATGGGTTCTTTAAATAGAACTTTTATGCCGCTTTAGTTTAATGGTAAAACAAGTCACTCGTAATGATTAGCTGTAGGTCCGATTCCTACAAGCGGCACCAGATTGATACCAAACTCGGACTAGTACAGTTCGAGTTTTTAAATGTTTGAAATTTTGATATAATATTTATAGTTTAAATTGATATTTGTCAATTTAGAAAACACACTTGTATATTGACAACCAATATGTGTATGAAAATAATTATGTGCTTTAAATATGGTATATTAAAATAATAAGGAAATAATTAAAAATAAGGAGTAATATTATGGAAAAAGATTTAACTATAATTATACCTACTTATAATGATACATTTGAAAAAATTACATGTACTTTAAATTCTATTGTTCAACAAAGTGATTATGATTTATCAAGATTAGAAGTTGTTATAGTGGATGATAGTTCTACATATAAATTAGTAGATTGGGATGAAGTAATCAAAATATATCCACAATTAAACATAAAATTTATTCAGCTTTCAGAAAATAAAGGTCCTGGAAATGCTAGACAAGTTGCGTTAGATAATTCAAATGGTAATTTTGTTTTCTTTCTGGATTGTGGAGATTCTTTATATAACTCTACGGTATTATCTATATTTAATGGTAAAAAATTAACTAATAGTGATATTATTTCAACGAAAATTTTTGATGAAGAAACTGGAAATAAAAGAAGAAGTTTTTTATTTAACAATGCATATATTTTTGGTATTTTTATTAAAAGACAATTTTTATTAATGAACAACATTAGATTTAGTGAGATTTTAAGGTGGGAAGAAGATAGTTTTTTTGAAGCAAAATTGAGATACTATTTACCAAGTGTAGAATCTGCTGGAATAATAGGTTACTCATATAATGTTGATTCAAATTCGATTACGAGAATAAATAATCATGAATATCAAAATGATTTTTTAGGTTTTAGTGCAATGGTAGTAAAAAGTATTTTATTATGTGATTTTTATAAAAAAGAGAAAAACTACAAAAAAATGATTGATGAATCGATGGATATTTTATCAGCTTGCTATTCAAGATTTTATTCATACTTGTATAAAGAACAAAATATAACAGAACGAATGTCAAAGATATTATATTTATTAAGATTATTAATTGAGCAATGCGGATTGAATCTTATCACAGATAACGAAGAATTTATTACATTATTTATAAAAAATGTTTATAGAAAAAATTGTACAACACAAAATGATAAAGTTCCATATGATAAAATAAATGATTTTATGACTGTAATTGGTTCTTATGATAATTTGTATGATGACTATAATATAGACGGTACTAATATAACAATCAACGAACTTATTGGTAAAATTAGTAGTAAAAAAAATAATAATGATAAAAATATTAAATAAATATTATAAAATTATTTACAATTTAATATTGAAAAATAAAAAGTATGATTGTGATATATTACTATTATTTATTTTGCCAAAAATTTGTTGTACTCTTTCCTTTAGGGCACCAGATTAATACAAAACTCAAACATAAAAAGTTTGAGTTTTAAAATTATATAAAGTAATGCAAAGTCTGCTATAAAAAAGCAAGATGATAAAATGTTCATAAGAAAAATTGTTAACAGAAGCTATTACATATGGCAAAAAACGATTGTTAAACTATCGAATTAACAAGTTACATACATTAATGGAAAATATGTATTTAAAAAACAACACTATAAGTTTAAATATCATTTAAATAAGAATTAGATAGTTAATTGTGTATATCATAACAAAAAATAATTAAAACTAAATCTATGCCTTTTTACTGTTCATTTTTATTTTATTATTATCAAGTCTTATAATTTTATCAGATTTTTCTAAAATATTTTCTTCTCTTGAGATTATAAGTATTGTATGATCCTTTTTTAGTTCATTTAATAATTCTAAAACTTTACTTTGAAGATTAGGTTCTAATGTATCAAGTATTTCATCAAACATAATTATCTTAGAATTCTTTAAGATTACTCTAGCAATTGCAATACCTCTTTTTAAATTAAGAGATACCTTAGCATTAATACTATTAATATCAGTATTATATCCATCTTTTAATTCCATTATTTCATCATGAATTCCAAGTTTTTCACATACTTTTTTAACTTCTTTAAAATTTCCACCTACAAGCATTAAATTATCTTTAATGCTTAAATCAAAGAAATTAGGTTCTTTTCTAACCAATGAAATAAGATTATAAAAAGTATTGTCATCTATTTTTTCATATGGAACATCATCTATTAATATATTTCCTTTATGTTTTTTATTCATTTTCATTAACAAATCAAATATTCCTGTTTTACCAGACCCCGCTGGACCAGTAATAGCTGATATTGTATTTTCTTTAACAAAAAACGATACATCTTTTAAAATTGGATCTTTCTTATTACCATATAAAACGTTTTCAAATTTTATTTTACCTGCGTAATCTTTTTTATCTACAAAAGTAGTATCATTACTATTACTTCTATACTCAATTAACTTATTAAACCTTTCAAGAGATACTTTAGCATCTTGTATACCTGAGGTTAATGTACCAATAATTTCATAATTTTCAATTATTTTTGTATAGTATGTATAAATAACTAAGATTGTTCCAATCTCCATTTTTCCTATTGAAAATAAATATATACCATATGCAATTAGTGTATATCTAGCAAATTCGATTATCACAAAGATAACTTGTTTAATAATCGTTGAATAAGAATTAAGCATTGCATGAGCTTTTAAATAATTAGAACATTTTTCTTTTACTCTATCATTAATACTTTTAAATACAAAGAATCCTTTTATTTCTTTAATTGTGTTAAAGACTTCATGTGTAATTGAAGTTTTCTTATCTAATGCTGATTTTCTTCTTGCGTTTAGCTTACCGGTTTTCTTATTTAAAATACCTAAAACTAATACCATTATTAATGATACAGATACCGTAACGATAAACATTCTTATATCTATAGTATAAAAATAATAGTATATAATTAAGAATTCCATAATTTGAATAACTTTAATTATTGTATCAGCAAAAAACGCAACAATTATATCTATATCATTATTAATTATATTATTAAACTCACTTATTTTAAATCTTGATATACTATGTATTGAGTTATTAACAAAAGAAGAATATGCTAATTTAGAATACAATTTATACATCTTATTGTATAAGAAATAATAAAATATTTGGTTTAAAGAAACACTTGTATAATAAAACAACATAACTCCAACCGCAATTATTATCATTCTATATGAAGATGGGAAATTTCGTACTGTTGCATAGTCAACTATTTTTCCCCACATTATTGGTATAACCAGTAAAGAGCCACGATAACAAACAGAAATAATAAACTTTAATATAATTTCAAAAGAACACTTTTTAAGTATTCTTTTGGTTTCTTTAGTAATGCTATTCATAACTATTTAATGTTCTTATCGTATTCGATATCTTGTATTTCATATTTTCTGTTTTCTGATATCGTTATCATAATTTTATTTGCAGTCCAACCAACAATTGCTAGCACAAAGAAATATATAAACCCAAATAATGAGAATGATGGAGCTGATTCTGTAAATAAGTCTATTAATGATGCACCAACCCCCATAGCAGTAACAATAGTTAAGTTGCCTATAGATTTTTCAGTTATCTGTGATTCTAGACTAGAGAATAATTTTTCTGCTTGAGATAAATAATTTTTAGTCATTGTCCAAATATGTTGCATGTATGAAACAGTATTTTTTAGCGTTTCATACCTATAACCTATTAAATCTAAGGATTTTGTTAGAGAATTATCACTTTTAGCAATTTTTTCCCTTGTACTTATATAAGTATTCATTTGATTGATTCTAGAATCAATCAAAGTAACCGTTTTTTTATAACCATCTAATTTATTAGTAAATGCAACTATATCTTTACCTTTTACTTTAGCATTTTCTTTAACGGCGTCAATCTTTTCCCAAATAATTCTATGTAAGTTAAGGTACCTATGTAACTGTCCTTTAAATTCTCTTATGAATATTTGTTCTTCTATATATCTTTCAACTTGATCCATAGATTTTGTTTTATTGTTAATGAAATAATACTTATTTCCTCTTACAACATCATAGTCGTTATTACTAAATTCAAAGTATTTTTCTTTTTCGGTTTTTGCAAGAAGAGTTGCAATATCATTTTTAGTAGCTTTGTTTAAAACTATGAAATATGGGAAAACTGTTTCAATGTTTGCAAGTTCTTTAGGAACTGGTGCTCCTAAACTAAATATATAACTTAAAGCTGGGGATAATTTTGTTTCGTAGTAGCTAGCTAATGAGTCTATATCATTAAATAATGAAAACTCATTTACATCAGAATCATTTAAAACAATAAGACCATCTTCAAATATTTTTATGTTAACTCCTGCTCTAGTTGTAACTCTGATGAATTCTAATCCATCTATTCCGTAATCAATAGTACTTAAATCCAAATCATCATGTAATTTAATTAATTTTTTCTTATCTAAACCAAGTTCTGAAGTACCTTCTCTTAAAAAATCATATATTTCACTTAATTGTAGCGTAGTTCTTTGAAACCATCCACCTATATAAACCTTTTCTATTCTCATAATACTTTCTCCTACAATATTTTTTTATTTTACATTCATTGAAAAAAATCCAGCTTCGTCTAATCCAAATCCATAATTGTAATAACAAGCATGAGCAGCTGTTCTAACGTTGTTACTCCATAATTCTACTTTCTTACAACCATGTTCTTTTGAAATTTTAAATGCTTCATCTAGCATTTTTGTTGCAATTCCGTGTCTACGATACTCGCCTTTTACACCAACGTGGTTTAATATTGAATATGTATTCATATTTTCATATATAGTTTGTATTATAGTTATCTTTAAATGTGATACTATCTTACCATCAACGATTCCTACTATATAAATTGAATTAGGATCTCTTCTTTGTTTTTTATATGTTTTCATTGCGTATTCTAAAGATGTTTCTTCTTCAAAAACTTCGTTACAAAGTGCAACTACTTCTGGAATATCTTTTTTTCTCATTTTTCTAAATGTTACTTCCATAAATACTTCCCTTTCTTTTCCGAAATTGTATTTTCTATTCTAAGCCAATAATAGCATAGCTAGTATTTGCGGTCAACATAAGTACTTATCCACAGTAAATAATAATGTAAATAAAATTATTTTCATAAAATTTAAAAAATAACTTTTTTTTACAATAATTTTTTAATATAGTGGTATTATATAAATAGGAGGAAAGTTATGGATAATAAAATACTTAATAAAAAGATTTGTGGATGGAAAAACATCTCTGAAAATGAAAAAAATGATATTATGAATTTTTGTAAAGATTACATTAATTTTCTTAATATTGCTAAGACAGAAAGAGAAGCTTCTAATGAGATTATTAGTATGTTAGAAAAAAATGGATATGTAAACATAAACGATAAAGAAAAAATAGAAAAAGGCGATAAAGTTTATATGTCTAACAGGGGAAAAAGTATTTATGCTGCTAAAATTGGAAGTAATCAAATAACTGATGGTATAAATTTAATTGGTTCTCACATAGATTCACCAAGACTAGATTTAAAACCAAATCCTTTGTATGAAGATGCTAAATTAGGATTATTTAAGACACATTACTACGGTGGAATTAAAAAATATCAATGGACAACAATACCACTTGCAATTCACGGTGTTGTAGTTAAAGCAAATGGTGAAAAAGTTGAAATAAATATTGGTGAAGATGAAAATGATGCAATATTTACCATAACTGATATATTACCTCATTTAGCTGGGGAACAGTACGAAAAGAAAATAGGAAAAGCTATTGAAGGAGAAGACTTAAATCTCTTAATAGGTAGCATTCCGTCAAATGATGATTCTGTAAAAGAAAACATAATGAATCTAATTAATGAAAAATATGGAATTAGTGAAATAGATTTTTATAGTTCAGAACTTGAAGTAGTACCAGCTTTTAAAGCTAGAAATCTAGGTTTTGACAATAGTATGGTAGCAGGTTATGGACAAGATGATAGAGTTTGTGCATATGCTTCTCTTAAAGCTTTATTAGATAGTAATGAGAATGATAAAACAATGGTTGCAATATTTTCTGATAAAGAAGAAATAGGAAGTGTAGGAAACACCGGGATGTGTTCTGAAATGTTTGATTATTTTATAAATGAATTATTAAACAAGAAAAACGAAAATACACCAGGTGCATTGAACAAAACTTATTGTAATTCTATAATGCTTTCTGCAGACGTTGGTGCTGGTTTAGATCCAAATTATCAAAGTGCATCTGAAAAAAATAATGCTTCATATATTGGATACGGAGTTGAGTTATGTAAATATACTGGATCTAGAGGAAAATCTGGTGCATCTGATGCTAATGCTGAGTTCGTTGCAAAAGTAAGAGGAATTTTTGAAAACGCAAACGTTACATACCAAGTATCAGAACTTGGAAAAGTGGACCTAGGTGGAGGCGGAACAATAGCTTACATCTTAGCAGATAAAGGAATGGATGTTATAGATTGTGGTGTTCCAATAATATCAATGCATTCACCATACGAAGTATCTAGTAAATATGATATATATTCGGCTTATAAAGGATATAAAGCTTTCTTAGAAACTAAAAACTAGAAGATCTTACTCTTCTAGTTTTTATATACTTTTTGATATGTCCCACGCTTTTTTAAATTCGGCTAATAAACTCATACCAAGTTTACTATTGGTTTTTATAATACTAAATTCTTTTTTTGTAAAATGTTTTACACTACCGTTTTCAAATGTAACAGGTACGTAAATAATTAAATCATCAACAATAATTATTCTTTTTGTTTGCTGAAAATCATATTTTTTAAAACACTCTAAATTAGCACTAAATTTTTCTTTTACTTTTAGAATTATTTTTTCTAAATCATTTTTAAAATTATCATTATC
Source organism: uncultured Bacilli bacterium (assembly GCA_947589535.1). Taxonomy (GTDB): domain Bacteria; phylum Bacillota_I; class Bacilli_A; order RF39; family UBA660; genus Aphodocola. The sequence continues at coordinate 15,478 of CANQAS010000004.1, forward strand.
CTGTGCCATATTAAGTATACTTTCACTTGATTTATTACTTAAAAATAAACATTTAAAATCTATACCATTATCTATTAAACTTTTTATTTTAGTATTGTTTTTAGTAAACAATTTTCTATTTTTCCTTCCATATATATATAATCTTTCTTTTACAGAATTAAGTATTGCATTATAAAATTCGTAGCTTTCATATCCAGCATCAAATTTTATCTCATCTTCAGTAGTACTTACGGGTTTTATACCTTCATTTATCAAGTTCATAATAAGTAAATCCATATTATCACCTCATTAAATCATATAAATATAATATCATATTTACAAAAAAATAGCCATAATAATAATGGTGATATATATGAAAGTAAGATTAGGATACGTTGCTTTATCAAAAGCTTTAGATAATGTAACTTCTTCTAGAACAATAACATATACTAATTATGAAAAAGAAAATTATCCTTCAGATAAATTATTCGAGATAATTAAAAGTAATTTAAAATCGTTAGAAAAGATAATCACATACAACGTCAAAAATAATATACACTTTTATAGGTTAACATCTAAATTAATACCACTAGCTACACATAATAAAGTAGACTTTGACTATATAACACCTTTTAAAGATGAATTTAAAAAGATAGGTAAATTAATAAACGATAATAATATAAGGATAGATACTCATCCTGATCAATATGCGGTATTAAATAGTATGGACAAAAGAATTGTTAAAAACACTTTCGAAATATTAGAATATCATTATAAAGTATTAAAGGCCATAAATATTAAACGTCCCATAATAATTTTACATGTAGGGAGTAGTGTTTGTGGTAAAAAAGCATCAATAACTAGATTTATAAACAATTTTAATAAATTACCTAAACACATAAAAGAGTGTATTGCTGTGGAAAATGACGATAAAGTCTATAATATAAAAGACGTACTTAACTTATGTAATACTTTAAACATTCCAATGGTATTAGACTATCACCACTTTATATGTAACAATGATGGTGAAAAAATAGAAAACTACGTAGAAAAGATTATGAAAACATGGAAAAATATTCCTCCAAAATTTCACTTTTCTTCCCCAAAAAGTAAGTTAAAAAAGGAATTTAGAAGTCATCATGATTATATAAACAGCAACGATTTTATAAATTTTATAGAAAAATTAAAACCATTTAATAAAGATATAGATATTATGTTAGAAGCTAAAAATAAGGATGATGCCTTGTCAAGGCTAGTTAGAGAGTTAAAGTACAAAACAAATTATGATTTTATAGACGAATCTACGTTTATTGTTTAAATATAAGACATTTTAACTGCTTCTTTTTCCTAAAAAAAAATATACTATATTGGAAAGGAGTGTTTTGTATGTATTATCCTGGATATCCTGGAGGTTATGCATATCCGGTTTACGATAACAATAATAACAATAGCTCAAGCTGGATTTGGATCATAATAGTTATATTTATATTATTCTTCTTATTCTGGGGCTTTGGCTCAGGAAGTAGAAATAACGGTGGATGTGGATGCGGATGCAACAATAACAACTGGCAATAATAAAAAGGCTAATTAGTTAGCCTTTTTTGCTTTACAAAATCTCTAATAATATTTAATACAAAGAATACTATGAATATTACTATTAGCACAACCAATGAATTAGTAAGTAAAGATTTATTTATTTTAACTAATGGTTCTTTTAATAATCTAATTGAATATGTCATAGGTAAATAGTTATTCATCCATCTAAATCCTTTAGTTACTGTTTCAATTGGGAATGTTCCACCTGATGCAGCAAGTTGTAATACTAAAAGAATTAATGCAATAAACTTACCAATATCTTTAAAGTTAGTTATTAAAAATTCAATTATTGCCATAAATGTATTTGCTATTAAAATAAATGCTCCATAATATAATTTATAATCAGTAACATCAAATTCTAAAAATAAGTCTAAACATAACGCCAATATAACTGATGATATTGTAATTAGTCCATGATATGCTAAAGTCTTTTTAACTAGTCTATTATCACTAATGCTAAATACTCCAAATCTCTCTTCTTTATCATAATATAAAACCATAAACATCATTAGGCATCCTACCCATAATCCTACTGATATAAATAATGGTGAGAATGCGGTACCGTAGCTACTTACTTCGTTTACCTCTTTAGTTTCTACATTAACTGGCTTGCTACTATATTCTGATAAGGTTTCTACTTTTTTAATACTTTCTTTTGTATCTTTAGCCTTAGATGATAATTCATTTTTAGCAGAAGAAATACTACTATTTAATGTTAATACACCATTATTTAAAGTATCTACTCCTGTATTAAGATTATTAATACCATTAAGTATTTGATTTGAATTTTTATTTAATGTATTAATTCCCATAGTTAATTTACTAGTACCATCTACCAATGAATTAGATCCTGACTTCAATTTATCAACTCCGGATTGTAATTCAGATAACTTTGTTTTTAAGATATTTAACTGTGAACCATCACCATTAATACCATCATTTAAACTGGAAACACCCGATGCAATAGCATTACTTGAGGTACCTAATTTTGTACCAACAGAATTAATATATTCCGCTAATGTATAATCAGTAACTGGTATCATTTCGTTATAATTATGTAATACAGAAGTAGTAATACCTAAATAATCTGGATTAGATATTGCAAAATTAACTAATGAATTATATGATTGTAATCCATTATTAAAGTTTTTTTCATTTTCATTTAATAATGTAACTGATTGTCCTAAATATTCTAAACCAGATAAATCAATGTTGCTTAATGAACTTTGTAAAATACCTAATCCATCATCTAAGCTTTTAGCACCAGTATATAAACTACTTGCACCATCATTAACACTATTTATTCCATTATTAAATAATGAATAATTAGTTGCTAACTCATTTGTACCACTATACAACTTTTTACTTCCGTCTTTTAACTTGTTCGTACCATCACTTAGTTTATTAAAGCCATAATTTATAGTATCTAAACTTCCAGGAACTTCCTTTAAACTATCTGTTAAACCTTCAACTATTTTACTATTAACTTCATTATCTAAGTTCTTTTCAACCGTTAAAACAACATTATTGATTATTTGACTAGCTAAATAATTAGACTTTTGATTTGGTGAATAAGTGATAGTAGCATGTTTCTTGTTATCATTATTAGCACTTTCCATATCAGAAGTAAAACTTTGTGGTACCTTTATAACCGCATAATAAGTACCTTCATTAAGTCCTTTTTCTGCATCTTTTTCTGATACAACAGATATTTTTAGTTTCTTTGAATCTTTTATTCCATCTATTAAGGAATTCGCCTTATCACCAGTATCCTCATTAACTATAGCTACTGGTAAATTATCAATATTTCCCTTACCATATGGATTCCAGTATGCTTTTAAATAAAAAAAACTATAAATAAACGGAATAAATAGTATAACAAATAATACTACATACTTAAATTTACTTTTTAATTTTTCTTTCATTATAAATCATCTTCTTTCTTAACTAGTAAACCATCTTTTAAAATTGATATAATTTCACTGACAAATTTCTTTTCGTCTATCTTTCTATCATATTCAAGCATTACTGATATAAATACTTTATATATAATAAATGCAGAAAGATGAATATCACATGACTTTATGGTATTTTTTTCTACTTCTTCGTTAATAGCATTTTCTATATAATTAATTATTTCTTTATCATATAACTTGCTAAAACTTTCATATTTATAAGAATTTTCATCATTAAAATCTTTTATAAGATTAGTAAATAACCTACTATTATTACGATAAGTAATAACTTTATAAACACCATTACCTAACTTGTTAATAAAAGTATCATTACTTTCTTTTATTTTTTCAATGATTGATCTCATATGATTTAATTCTTCGTCAATAAAGTATTTAAACATAGACTCTTTATCTTTAAAATAAGTATAAATTGTCTTTTTAGTAACGTTTGACTCTCTAGCTATCTCATCCATAGATACTCTTTTATATCCATATTCTGTAAATAACTTTCTTGCGGTATCAATTACCTTTTCTTTTTTATCCATACTATACTCCTATACCAATTTGGTTTACTAGTATAGTATATGCCTAAAAACAAAAAAAGTCAAACAAAATTGACTCTTTAACATAATTAATTATTATTCATGTATTTTATTGCCTCTTTTACTGCTACTGCACCATCTGATATTGCAGTAACAAGTTGTCTTACCTCTTTTACTCTGCTATCTCCTGCAACATATATACCAGGAACATTAGTGTTACAATCTTCTTTTGCAATAACATAACCGGCCTCATCAAGATTAATAATCTTTGCAAAATTTTGATTATTTGGAACTCGTCCTATCGCAATGAATAACCCTGATACTAATATCGTACTAGTTTTATTATTATTATCAGTAATTTCTATACTTTCTAATTTTTCATTAGCATTTAATTTTGTAACAATACTGTCATAAATAAATTTAACATTATCTTTTTTCTTTAATTTATCTATTATAGAAGTATCTGCTCTAAACTCATTTCTTCTATGTATAAGATAAACTGTTTTAGCTATCCCTGACAAATATAAAGCTTCTTCTAAAGCAGTGTTTCCTCCACCTTGTACAGCTACATCTTTTCCCTTGTAAAAACCCCCATCACAAGTAGCACAGTAAGAAACACCTTTACCAACTAATGAATTTTCATTTTCTATTCCTAATTTTCTATTTTCAACACCAGTTGCTAAGATTATGGTTTTAGTTTTGTAAGTATTTTTATTAGTTATTACTTCTTTACTGATAACATTGTCTTTTATATCAATTACCTTTTCAAACTTTATTTTTGCCTCTAAATCTTTTGCTTGATTATATAGTCTAGTTGCAAAATCAAAGCCAGATATATGAGGTTCTACTGGGTAATTTTCAATATCTAACGTATTAATTATTTGACCACCATAACCCTTAGCCTCTAATACTAATACTTTTTTAGCTGCACGTTTTGCGTATATTGCAGCAGTAAGTCCTGCAGGGCCAGCTCCTACGATTATAATATCGTACATTATTTTCCTCCTAATAATTCCTTTATTTCATCCTTTGGTCTAAACCCAATACTTCTATTTACTTCTTTTCCATCTTTTATAATTACCATACAAGGTATTGATGATACATTATATTTAGCCGCTAACTCTTCTTCTTTATCTACGTTTACAGAAACTATTTTATAATCATCTGATTCCGATGCTATCTCATCTAATATTGGTCTTACCATTCTGCATGGGCCACACCAATTAGCATTAAAATCAACTAATACTAAGACATCAGACTTAATTACTTCTTCTTCAAAATTTTCTTTTGTTACATCTACTATTTTCATCGTTTCATTTCCTTTCTTTATATTAATTATAATAACACATTTTACTTGTTATTTTTAGATAATTATTAAAGTTACTTGGTTATATGCCTTTTAACATTAATATAACTAACCTCTGGATTATATAATTTATCAGCAAACCTAATTATTTTGGGCGCTACTTCTTGTACTTTAGTTACACCACCAGTTACTATTAAACTAATTTCTTTACCATTTATAAACTTAGTTTTAATACCTCTAGAGGTACTTGGAAATAATTTCTTATGTGGTCCAACAAGCCCTATATTACCCTTCCATATTTTATCCATATAATTAAATAACATACCATTATGCATATGACCTGATAATATAATATCAATTTTTTTTAAGTCAGGTATATTATTAAAGACATTATCATTAAATATACGCATTGGTGAATGACATAGTAAAATATTAAATTTATAACTATCAATAGCAGAAATATATTTATTATAAGATTTTATTAATATGCTTTCGTTTTCCCACTTTTTATCATAATAGTATTTATATGGCAAAACATATCCTATAAACCTAATACCTTTTTCTTGGTAAATTTTATTGTGTAAAAATATTACGTTTGGAATGGTAGATACATCATTAATCCATTTTTTATTTATATCAAATTTATGTTTGTGCCTTTTTAACATCTTTGTAATATCATGATTGCCTAACGTAAATATAACCTTAGATATCTTAGATAGTTCTTTTAAATATAATATACTTTTATCGTAAATAGATTTATCCTCAAACATATTTGTACAATCTATATAATCACCACAAATACATATATAATCCGGGCTTTTTTCTCTTATATCATTAATTACTAATTTAATTTTATTATCACTTGATATATGAGACAAATGAAAGTCAGCTAACAAACAAATTTTTTTATTATCAAGTATTTTTTTACTATAAATATTATATTCTTTTACAATAAGCTTCATAAATCACATTCCTTTAAATCTAAAAATGCATAAAATATCATTATAATTATACTTAAATGATTATTTATTTTTCCAATGTTTTCTTTAATTCTTCCGTATTAATTACAATTTTAAAATAATCATATATATTTTTAGAATTAAAGATAAAGTGGTTAGTATTTTTATTTTTTTTAATTCTACAACTCTTCTCGATACTTTCTTCTTCGTTTATTTCCTAAATTGCTGAAACATTAATTTGAAAATTTCTCATAAATATATTAATTCATTTTAAAATATCTTTATAAAAATGCATAATCACGATTTCTAATTTTTTCTATTAAATTCTAACTTGACATAAGTCTAATATTTAAATAACACCGTCATAACTACCACCTATATTATTTTATCTATTAAATTAGAAACACTTTCATATTCCTCTATAGCTAATTTTTTTAACTCATCTACTGCATTAACCATTGCATATCCATTAAAATCTTTAATCATTTCTATGTCACTATAACCATCTCCAATTGTATAAACATTTTCTTTTAATATATTTAATCTATTTAGCAACAGGTTTATAGCATTTGATTTATTAGTTTTATTTGAAATTATTTCTAGTGAATTTTCTTTAACATAATAAGAATTAATATAATTAGCATATTTATTATTTATGACTTTATTAATAAGCATTGCTTCTTCTTTTGAACTGTATTTAACATTTATCTTTGTTAAATCATTATGTTCAAAGTCAACTCTACTTTCTAATTTACTACAACAAAATCTTTTTATTGATTTATTTAATTGCAAATCTTTTTTAATATTATTTATTATTTTATTATTTATTGAAAAGTTTTCAAAAACATTATCATTTTTATCTAATATCGTTGCACCATGATTAATAATTACATAGTCATATTCAAAATTATACATATCTACTTTATTATGAAAATCAAAATAACTTCTACCCGTAGCGATAATAAATATATTCCCTTCTTTTCTAAATTTAGCAACTGCTTTTTTATTAATTTCAATATCTTCATCATTTAAATAAAAAGTTTGATCATAATCACTAACTAATATTTTTTTATTTGCATTCATGATAAATACACCTTTCTTGTTAATTAATTTAAATACTAATTTACATATAATTATATCATGAATTCATTTGATATTTTTATTTAAATAGAAATATAATTTTAAAGGAAATTAGTCACTAAATAATAAAAAAACGCAAACTTTTATTAAAAGTGCGTGTATTAACTTTAATGGTGGAGCTGACGAGAGTCGAACTCGTGTCCGAAAAATAGTCCACTATAGCTTCTACAAGTTTAGTTAGTAATTAAGGTTTAATTAAATGATAAAGGTAACTAACATACCCATCAAATAACGAGTTTAGTAAAATTCATTATCTTATCCTAAACAAATAAGATAATATAACTCACTAAAATTGAGCCTCTTTAAAAATCCGTGAGTAAAACTTAAAAAGAAGCGCTTACAGTTATTAAATTAAGCAGCTGCGAAAGCTGTATTGCAAGCAAATGTATTTGTTTTGTTATTTATTTTTGTTTGCACGTAAGGAGTGCCTTCCACTTGCATCTATAGATTCATACTTTCCGTCGAAACCAATAACAGCCCCATAAATAAACAACATACATATTATAGCATATATTTATAAAATTTAATTGTTTATTTTTCATATATCTTGTATAATTGGTTTAGGTGGTAATGTGAAGGATAAGAAAGAAAAAAAGAAATATTTTTTGTTTAGGGTATTACCAATAATATTAATACCTATACTAGGGAGTATGACAATTGTATCAACTCATTCAACTAAGCTTATAGTAAAGCCAATAAACTATATAGTATATATACTGCTTTCACTGTTTATATATATTCTAATAGTAGGATTCTTTATTTTAAGAAAAAGAGAAAAGAAAAAAAATAAGAAAGCCAAGATAAAAAGAATAATATTAAGTGTAATTACAACATTATACATATTGTGTGCGTGCACTTGTTTGTTCCTATTATACGGGCCATATGATAAATTTAGAACTTGGTTTATATCAACATCGATGAGTACAATGAATCATCAATATATATGTCACTGGTTTTATAGTGACGAGGAAATAAACAAAGTTATAAACGGTAACTACGTTATAGAAATTGACGAAGAAACTGATACCGATTTAATTGACATGAAAGAAGAAACTTATGCTAATGAGTATGAAAAACAAATCTTACAAAGAGATAAAGATGCTGCTTATAAAATAATAGAATTAGAAGTAAATGGACAAAAAGCTTATTTAGCTGCTGTATATGATCCATCAAAAGTTAAAGTAGCCGTATCTAAAGGTGTTGGGACTTATGGGCAATATGCAACTAAGATAGCAGAACAAAATAACGCTCTTCTTGCTGTTAATGGTGGAGGGTTTGGTAATGCTCCAGACAATCAAACAGGAGGTCGCCCAACAGGTGTTACAATCGCAAATGGTAAAGTAATAACTGACAACACATATTCATCAGATGCACAATCTGGTGGTTTAATTGGTATGACATATGATAATAAGTTAGTTTTAATTAAAAACGCTACAGCTGCTAAGGCTAAAAGTATGAATGTTCGTGATGGAGTTTCATGGGGACCATTCTTAATAGTTAATGGTAAAAAATCATTTATAAAAGGTAATGGTGGCTGGGGATACGCTGCTAGAACAGCTATAGGACAACGCAGTGATGGAATAATATTACTTCTTGCGGTAAATAGTAATTCTACTAGGACAAAAGGAGCTAATATGGTAGATTTAACCGAAATAATGAATAATTATGGAGCTGTTAACGCCGCAAACTTAGATGGTGGAACATCTACCGTTATGATTCTTCCTAAAAAAGAGGCAATAAAATATAGAAGTGATTGTAATGATGCTTATTGCTATATAAACGACCCTGTTGATTCAGCATTAAGACATAAAACAAGGGGCATACCAACAACTATAATAGTAACAAAATAAAGATTCCGTTTTGGAATCTTTATTTATATTTACTAAGGTTTTTTTCTATATCTCTTTTTATATCCTTTTCTTTTAGACTTTGCCTTTTATCATACTGTTTTTTTCCTTTTGCAACACCTAGTAATATTTTGGCCTTTCCTTCTTTTAAATAAAGTTTTACTGGCACTAAAGAATAACCATCTTTTTCTATTTTATCCCTTATTTTATAAATTTCTTTTTTATGTAATAAAAGTTTTCTTTCTCTTCTTTCATCATGATTAAATCTATTACCTTCCTCATAAGTAGATATAAACATATTAATTAAAAATACCTCGCCATTTTTAACTCTTGCATAACTATCTTTTAAATTACAGCTCCCCTTACGTATGGATTTTATTTCGGTTCCTGTTAAAACAATACCACACTCATAAGTATCTTCTATAAAATAATCAAAACTAGCTTTTTTATTTTTTATTTCTATCACTATTTCACCTCAATTATGTTTTCATACCTATTTAAAACTGATTTATATTTATTATAATATGTTTCGTAGTTATTTAAAATACCATTATTTAATTTTGTATAAGGATATACTTTAAAATTACGACTTCCCTTAAAATAAGTATATATAAGGTTGGCTTTAACATCACTAAACTCTATACTACCATCCTTTGTTTTTTTAATATTTAAATAAGCAATGGCACCAGTTTGTTTATCTACTGTGTCTTGAGCTGAAATAAAATTTCCTAAAGCATAAAAGACTAAGGTATCATTAATCTTTTCTACTGGTTGTAAACTATGGGCATGGTTACCTATAATTAGGTTAACTCCCATATCGGAAAGCTCTTTTGCAACCTGTTTTTGATTACTACTAGGGTAAGTTGTATATTCTTCTCCCCAATGCATTGATACTATTATTAAATCTACTTTATCTTTTACTTTTTCGATGTCTTCTTTTGCTTTTTCTTTTGAATAAATATTAGTTAAATACTCTTTACCAGATGGTGGCAATAAACCATTTGTAACGGTAGTGTATGCAAAAAACGCATACTTAATACCATTTTTCTCTAAAATCTTAATATTACTTTCTCTATCTTCGAAAGATAACGCTTGTCCAGTATAATAAACTCCTGGTTTGGTTTTCCAATAATTAACTGAGTTTATGACGCCCTTTTCTCCTTTATCCATGGTATGGTTATTAGCTAAACTAACTAGGTTAAATCCTAAGTTAATCATAGCATCACCAATTTCTTCTGGAGAATTAAACCTAGGATAAGCAGATAATCCTAATTCTTTACCACCTATAATGCTTTCTTGATTATAAAAAGCTAAATCATGGCCTTGTATTAAATCTTTTACTTCAGTAAACATCTTATCAAAAGAGTACGTTCCATCACTATTTAAAGCATCAGTGTATACAAAGCGATGAATTAAGCAATCACCAACCATTACAACACTAAGTTCATTTGAATCTGGCTTCTTAATGGTAGTAGTTACTACAGGTTTCTTTTTAGAATTAGACCTATCACTTGAGTTTTTCCTATAATCTTTTATGTAACTAGTTAATACAATAATAAACACTGATAATAAAATTAATATTAAAAGAATTTTAACCCATTTTTTTAGTTTTCTTTTCCTCTTCATCTACTGCACTGCTTTCTTTTTTTATTTCAAAATCAATGAATGACTCATCTTTTGATGCTGATTTACAAATAACTTTTACTTCTTGACCAATCCTATATCTTTTTTTAGTTTTTTGACCTATCAATGATATAGTTTTTTCATCATAGTTATAATAATCTCCAGATATATCACTTATGTGTACTAAACCTTCTATCATATTTGGTAACTGTACAAACATTCCAAATGAAGTTACACCACTTATAACACCAGTAAATTCTTCTCCAATGTGATCCATCATGTATTCAGCCATTTTCATATCTTCAACTTCTCTTTCACATTCTATAGCATCTCTTTCTTTTAATGAGGCATGTTCCGTTAAAATAGGTAAATATTCTCTAAAATAATCAACCGTTTTCTTAGACCTATCATTTTCATATAAATACGTTCTAAGAAGTCTATGAACAGTAGTATCAGGAAATCTTCTTATAGGCGATGTAAAGTGTGTATATATCTTACTTGCAAGTCCAAAGTGACCAATGTTTTCTGGTTGGTATACCGCTTTTTGCATTGCCCTAAGCATTAATGAAGATAATATCTTATATTCTTTTTTATCTTTTAATTGTTCCAAAATATTTTGGATTGAAGATGAATACTGTATATTTACCTTACCTGTTATTTTGTACCCTAACATACTTACAAAGTTTATAAAGTCATTAACTTTTTCCTCTTTTGGTGTTCCGTGTACACGATATACAAAAGGAAGTTCCATATAAAATACGTGTGCTGCAACCGTTTCATTAGCTGCTATCATAAAGTCTTCTATCATCATTTCACCTGCACCACGTTCTCTTACAATTACGTCTATTGGTTTTCCTGTTTCATCCGCTATTATTTTAGCCTCATCCGATCCAAAGTCAATCGCACCACGAGCTTCTCTATTTTGTCTTATTATATCAGCGAGTTCTTTCATTAAAGATAGTTTTTCAGTAAAAGGGGCATAACCTTCTTCTACAATACCTTCTTCTAACCACTTGTTAACCTTTTTATAAGTCATTTGTATTCTAGACTTTATAACACTTTCAAATATCTCATGAGATACAACATTACCTTTATTATTTATCTCCATAACACAACTTTGTGCTAATCTCTCTGTGTTTGGATTAAGAGAGCATATACCATTAGATAACTTATGAGGAAGCATAGGAATTACTCTATCTACTAAATATACACTTGTTCCTCTTTCATAGGCTTCATCATAAAGTTTGGTTCCAGGTTTAACATAATATGAAACATCTGCAATATGAACACCTAACTCGTAGTTTCCATTATCAAGTTTTCTAATTGAAATAGCATCATCAATATCTTTTGTATCATCACCATCAATTGTAAAAATAACTTCGCCAGTTAAATCTCTTCTACCAATTTTATCTTCTTCTCTAACCTGATCTGGAATATCATCTAACTCCTCTAATACTTCATCTGGAAATTTAGGTGAGAACATATGCTTATAAACAATTGCTTCTATATCTACACCAACATCATTTTTATGCCCAATAATATTCGTTATTTCTGCTAAAACAGTGTTTCTATCAAGTTCTTTTATAACGTTTGCAACAACTATGTGTCCATCTACCGCATTTTTCGTACTTTCTTTAGTTAATACTACATTTTGTTTAAATTTTCTATCATTAGATATAATTGTTGGCTTACCATTATTATATATATATTCCCCAACTAAAGGGCCATAACTTCTAGAGGCAATGCGAAGTACTCTTCCTTCTTTTTTAGCACCGGTATTCTTATCAATTATCTCTGCAATAACCATATCACCATCTACCGCTCCATTTAAATACTTATTATCAACATGAATATCTTCTTCCCCTTCCATGATAATGAAGCCAAAACCTTTTTCAGATACAGATATTTTTCCCTTTTTTAAATGGCTATATTCAAAAGCCATATATTTATCTTTATTGGTATGATATATCGTTAAATTACCCTCTAGTTCATTTAAAATCTTTAACATACTTTCTATCTCTTCTGTTGTGTCAAGACCTAATATGTCCTTAAGTTCTAAAGCAGTATAGGCTTTTTCTTCTCTTTTCAATATATTTAATATTTTATCTTTCATGAGCATTCTCCTATTCTATATATATTATAAAACAAAAAAAGACTAATACACTAGTCTTTTTTAAAAACTTACACTTTATATACATTATTACATATCTAAGATAACGCATAAAACGAAGAATACTATCCCTAAAACATAAGTTGCTCTAGTAATAAATAGTTCTCCCCCACGTTCTTTTCTATTCATAAATAAATCGGCATTACCACCGGTTATTATGTTCCCACTTTCAGCTTTTCCACTCTGTAATAAAACTATAATAATAAGTAAAACGGATATAATCATTAATACTGTAAGCATTAGTATTCCTCCTTAACTAATAGTTATTTTAACATATAATATGAAAAATATCAATTATATATGAAAAAGAACTAGCCTTCTAGTTCTTCTTCTATTCTTATTAATTGATTATATTTACATACCCTATCAGATCTGGACATAGAACCAGTTTTAATTTGTCCTAAGTCTAAGCCTACTGCTAAATCAGCGATAGTAGTATCTTCTGTCTCGCCACTTCTGTGTGAAATAATTGTTTTATAACCATGACTTCTTGCAAGTTCTATGGTTTCTAAAGTTTCAGTTATAGATCCTATTTGATTAACTTTAAGAAGTATTGCATTACCCGCTTTTAAATCAATTCCCTTTTGCAAACATTCTTTATTAGTAACGAATAAATCATCACCTACTAATTGTATTCTATCTCCAATTTCTTTAGTTATCTTAGTAAATCCTTCCCAATCATTTTCATCTACTGGATCTTCAATAGAAATAATTGGGTATTTATCTACTAATTCTTTATAAAATTCAATCAACTCATCCGTTGTAAGACTTCTTCCTTCTCCAACTAAATTATACTTACCATCTTCGTAAAATTCTGACGCTGCAACGTCTATTCCTAATTTAACGTCCTTACCTGGTTCATATCCAGCTTTTTTAATTGCTTCCATTATAAGTTCAAAGCCTTCGGTATTTGACTCTAAATCAGGAGCGAAACCTCCTTCATCACCTACACCAGTAGATAATCCTCTTTCATTTAATACACTTTTTAACGCATGAAATACTTCTGCACCAACCCTAACTCTTTCCTTAATTGTATCTCTTTGAGGAATTATCATAAATTCTTGAAAATCAAGTTTGTTATCAGCATGTGCACCACCATTTATAATGTTCATCATAGGTTTTGGAAGTGTTTTACCTTCACCGATATATTTGTAAAGTGGCATGTTTTTGGCTTTCGCTGCAGCTTTTAAAACAGCCATTGAAACACCAAGAATGGCATTTGCACCTAAATTACTCTTAGTTTTGGTACCATCAAGTTCAATCATTTTAGTATCTACCGCTTTTTGGTCAAATACATCCATACCTACTACAGCGGGTTTAATTCGTTCATTTACGTTTTTAACAGCTTTTAAAACACCTTTACCACCAAATCTAGATTTATCACCATCTCTCATTTCTAATGCTTCCCTTTCACCTGTTGAAGCACCAGATGGGACAGCTGCTCTAGCCTTTGTTCCGTCTTCTAAAGTTACATCTACTTCTACCGTAGGATTACCTCTAGAATCTAAAATTTCTCTTGCTTTTACGTCAGTAATTTTCATTTTTTATCCTCCATTCTTTACATAATCATTATAACATTTTATTCATCTAAAATAAAGATATTATAACAATGTGTAAATTGACTTTATATATAATTTTACGGTATAATATAGTACTAGAATATAAAGGAGGGGATAGAATGCAAATTATTTTACTTGATGAAACTAGATTTGACGCTTTTGCAATAAATCACCCTCGACATAACTATTATCAAACGAGTAATTATGGAAGACTTATGACTAAAAATGGACATAATGCTTATTATTTAGGATTAGTAGATGATATAGGTGAAATTAAAGCTGCTACGTTAATGATTGTTAAAAACAGAAAAAATGATAGAAAAAAAATGGGATACTGTCCTCGTGGCTTTTTAATTGATTGGGAAAATGATGAACTCGTTAAACTTTTCACAGAATCTTTAAAAGATTTTCTATCAAAAAGAAACTTTACATATGTAAAATTAGATCCTATGATTATATATAAAGAACATAACCTAGACGGAAGTGAAAAATCAATAGAAAATCCAAATGCTAATTTTACTAAGAAACTACAATCATTAGGATATATTCATATGGGTTATAATAATGGTATGGAAGCTTCAAAGCCTAGATGGAATGGACTAACATTTATGAATACTGATATAACAAGCTTATATAATTCTATTTCCAAAGAAGCTAGAGAAAAAATAGTAGAAGCCGTGAAAATGGGAAATAAAGTATATAAGGGTGAACAAAATGATATTACATTATTATATAATTTAATTAATAGCAGTGTTCCACCAATAGATTATTATTATAATTATTATCAATTTTATGGACCTACAAGTTTTGAAGTATACTTTAATAAATTAGAACCCATAGAATATGTTAACGCAAGTAAAAAAGCTTATGAAGATGAAGAAGAAAATAATAATAATTTAAACATGCAAATGCAAGATTTTAACCAACCTAATAAAGAAATGATAATAAATGAAAAATTAAAATCTGATGAAAGATTAGCTAAATATAAGAAAAATATGCTTGAAGCTAGTAAATTATTCCAATCATATCCAAGTGGTTTAGAAACAGCCGGTGTTGCAGTTATTAAATATGGTAAAACAATTACTTTTTTAGCTAGCGGTGTTAATGAACAATTTAAAGATCAACATCCTGAATATTTACTAAAATGGCAGCTAATGCAAGAATTTGCAAAACAAGGTTATACAATAGTTAATCTAGGTGGCTTAACAAGTGATCTAAAAAAGGATTATAATAGCATAGTAAAAACTGAGCTTGCTAATAAAATTGTTGAATACGTTGGAGAATTTGACCTAGTAATAAATAAGAAAGCTTATTATACTGGAACGAAATTAAATCCTATATTTAACTGGCTTAATACACCTATTTAAAACAGGTAATAAATTACCTGTTTTTTAATTTTCTACTTCACACAATTTTTATTAAATAACTTACTTTTATAATATTAAAGATATATGTTTTCAAACTTTATTTTAACATCTTTCAACTTTATATATCTTAAATCAATATTAAAGTTTTATTCTTATATAAGAATATTATAGGAAACGCACTAATCATCAATAAATTATTAGTAATAAAAGACTGATAATTTACAAGGTAAAGTCCAAAATTTACTGGAAAGTCTTAATATATCAGTTTTAAGTTGTTCTGATATCTATATTTTTAATTTGTAAATATATCGTGTCTTATTGCTTAACATTTGCTACCCAAGATGATTATAAATTAAAAACAAATATAAATTTATAATACCTATATTTTAACTCATTACAAAACAATATAAAAAAGACATTCAAAGGAATGTCTTTTTATTAACCACAATTAAGCATCAATTTTAGTAACTGTACCAGCACCAACAGTACGTCCACCTTCACGGATAGAGAACTTAGTACCATTTTCAATTGCGATTGGAGCAATTAATTCAACAGTCATATTAACATTGTCACCAGGCATAACCATTTCAGTTCCTTCTGGTAATGTAACAACACCTGTTACGTCAGTAGTTCTGAAATAGAATTGTGGTCTGTAGTTTGAGAAGAATGGAGTATGACGTCCGCCTTCTTCTTTGCTTAATACATAAACTTGAGCTTCAAATTTAGTATGTGGAGTAACTGAACCTGGTTTAGCAAGTACTTGTCCACGTTGTACATCTTCACGTGAAATACCACGTAATAATACACCAGCGTTATCTCCTGCTTCAGCATAGTCTAGTTGTTTACGGAACATTTCGATACCAGTAACAACTGTTTTTTGAGTAGGTTTTAAACCAACGATTTCAACTTCGTCATTTAATTTTAATTGTCCACGTTCAACACGTCCAGTAACAACTGTACCACGACCAGTGATAGTAAATACGTCTTCGATAGACATTAAGAATGGTTTTGTGTTGTCTCTTTCTGGAGTTGGGATCCATGTATCAACAGCATCCATTAATTCATCAATTGCCTTTTGATATTCAGGATCTCCTTCAAGAGCTTTTAATGCAGAACCACGGATAACTGGAGTGTTATCTCCATCATATTCATATTTGTTTAATAGTTCACGAACATCCATTTCTACTAAATCTAGCATTTCTGGATCATCAACCATATCACATTTGTTCATGAATACAACGATTCTTGGAACACCAACTTGACGAGCAAGTAAGATGTGTTCTTTTGTTTGAGCCATAGGACCATCAGTTGCAGCAAGAACAAGGATTGCTCCATCCATTTGTGCAGCACCAGTAATCATGTTTTTAACATAATCAGCGTGTCCTGGGCAGTCTACGTGAGCATAGTGACGTTTGTCAGTTTCATACTCAACGTGTGCAGTATTAATTGTTATACCACGTTCTCTTTCTTCAGGAGCTTTATCGATGTCTGCATAGTCTTCGAATTTAGCTTGTCCCTTTTCAGCTAATCTTTTAGTGATTGCAGCTGTTAAAGTAGTTTTACCATGGTCAACGTGTCCAATAGTACCAATGTTAACATGTGGTTTTGAACGATCAAATTTTTCTTTTGCCATATTATTTTTTTCCTCCCTAAATAAATTACATATATATTTTATCTAATCTAAAGGAAAATAGCAAGTATTTTCCTTTAGGATTATTTATTATTGTGCACCATTTTTCTTAATGATGTCTTCAGCAATACTCTTTGGTACTTCTTCATAATGATCAAATAACATCATAAATGTTCCACGACCTTGAGTATTAGATCTTAAACTTGTTGCGTAACCAAACATTTCTGATAATGGTACGTAAGCATTAATCTTAAGTGAGTTACCTTGTGCTTCTTGTCCCATTGGACGTCCACGACGAGATGTAATATCACCCATTACGTTACCTAAATATTCTTCTGGAACAACTATATCAACTTTCATTATTGGTTCTAGAAGTACTGGATTACAGTGTTTTTTAGCCTCTTTAAGGGCTAACGATGCAGCAACCTTAAATGCCATTTCGTTTGAGTCAACATCATGATAAGAACCATCAAATAATGTTGCTTTAACATCAATCATAGGATATCCAGCTAAAACACCAGTTTTCATTGCTTCTTGTAATCCTTTATCTACCACAGGAATATATTCACGTGGAACAACTCCTCCTACGATAGCATCAACGAATTCATAACCTTTATCCTTATTTGGTTCAAATTTAACCCATACGTGACCGTATTGACCACGACCACCTGATTGTTTAATGTATTTACCTTCACAATCACCAGCGCTAGTTAAGGTTTCACGGTAAGCAACTTGAGGTTTACCAACGTTTGCCTCAACACCAAATTCACGTCTCATTCTGTCTACTAATACATCCAAGTGAAGTTCACCCATACCAGATATAACAGTTTGACCAGATTCTTGATCAGTTTCTGCTCTGAATGTTGGATCTTCTTCTGCTAATTTTTGTAATGCAGTAGCCATTTTTTCTTGATCTCCCTTACTCTTTGGCTCAATAGCAATTGAGATAACTGGTTCAGGAATGACCATCTTTTCTAATATTACAACATGTTTTTCATCACATAAAGTATCACCTGTTGTAGTGTTCTTTAATCCAACTGCAGCAGCTATATCTCCAGCATAAACTTCAGATATTTCTGTACGGTTGTTAGCATGCATTTGTAATATACGTCCAATTCTTTCCTTAACACCTTTATTGGCGTTAAGTACGTATGAACCACTCTTTAGTGTACCTGAATATACACGGAAGAATGATAATCTACCTACGAATGGGTCAGTCATGATTTTAAATGCTAATGCAGCAAATGGTTCAGTATCTGAAGCATGCTTTTCAATTTCATTATCATTTTCATCATGTCCCTTAATTGCAGGAATATCAGTTGGAGCTGGTAAATAATCAACAACTGCATCTAGCATTAATTTAACACCAATGTTACCTAATGCAGTACCACACATAACTGGGAACATCTTAACTTCAAGAACACCTTTTCTGATAGCTCTCTTAATTAATTCCTCAGAAATTTCAGCACCTTCTAAGTATTTTTCCATTAATTCTTCATCAAATTCAGCAGCATCTTCAATCATAGCAATTCTTTTTTCTTCTACTATGTCTTTTAAATCTGCAGGAATTTCAATTTCAGTAGGGTTTTCTTCTGGTTTACCATCATAATGATAAGCCTTCATTGTAACTAAGTCAATGATACCATCAAATTCTGATTCAGCACCAATTGGCCATTGGATTGCAGTTGCTTTAACTCCTAATCTTGCTTTTATTGATTCAACACTAGCTGCAAAGTCTGCACCCATTTTATCCATCTTGTTTGAGAAAACAAGTCTTGGAACGTGCATTTCAGTTGCTTGACGCCAAACGTTTTCGGTTTGAGGTTCAACGCCATTTTGTGAGTCAAGTACTGTAACAGCACCATCTAATACTCTAAGTGATCTTGTAACTTCAATAGTGAAGTCTACGTGTCCTGGAGTATCTATAATATTTAAACGATTACCCTTCCAGAATGCAGTAGTTGCAGCGGAAGTAATAGTAATACCACGTTCTTTTTCTTGTTCCATCCAGTCCATTTGTGACTCACCATCATGAGTTTCACCTATTTTGTGGATCTTGTGAGTATGGAACAAAACACGTTCCGTAACAGTTGTTTTACCAGCATCAACGTGAGCCATAATACCAATGTTACGAGTGTTTTCTAATGAATATTCACGAGCCATATTTCTTTCCCTTTCCTACCAACGATAATGTGCAAATGCTTTATTAGCTTCTGCCATTCTGTGAGTATCATCTTTTTTCTTAACAGCTGCTCCAGTTTCGTTTGAAGCATCAATTAATTCATTAGCTAATTTTTCAGCCATAGTTTTACCACCACGAGAACGAGTAGCATTAACGATCCAACGAAGTGCCAAAGCTTGTGCTCTATCTGGTTTAACTTCAACTGGAACTTGATAGTTTGCACCACCAACACGACGAGCTTTAACTTCTAATGCTGGAGTTACGTTTTCCATAGCTTTTTTAAATACGTCATTTGCGTTTTCTCCTGTTCTTTCATGGATCATATCAAACGCATCATAAACGATAGTTTCTGCTTTACCACGTTTACCATCTAGCATAATTTGGTTAATTAATTTTGTAATTACTTTTGAATTATAGACTGGATCTGGTAATACGTCTCTTTTAACAGCACGTCTTTTACGCATATTTTTCCTCCTTTTATATTTTTACTTTAATTGTTTCTTATTTTTTAGGTTTTTTAGCACCGTACTTAGATCTAGCTTGCTTTCTATCAGCAACACCTGCAGTATCTAAAGTACCTCTTATGATGTGATAACGCACACCGATTAAGTCTTTTACACGACCACCACGTATTAATACTACGCTGTGTTCTTGTAAGTTGTGTCCTTCACCTGGAATATAAGCTGTAACTTCGTAACCATTACTTAAACGTACACGAGCGTACTTACGTAATGCTGAGTTTGGTTTCTTTGGTGTCATAGTACCAACACGAGTACATACTCCACGTTTTTGTGGAGAGTTAGCACTTAAGTTTTTCTTCTTTAGAGTATTAGTTCTAACAAGTAAAACTGGTGCCTTTGGCTTACGAACTTTCTTCTTTCTTCCATGACGAAGAATTTGGTTTATTGTAGGCATAATTTCTGCTCCTTTCTTAACACACTACCTGGTGTTTCATTTTAAATATATTTTTAAGCCTTACAAAGTAAGACTTAAATAATCAGCTTTTATAATATAACACTAAAATTGTTATATTGTCAATATATATTATGCAGCTTTGTCTGCACTAACGTTGCTTTTTAAACCATATTTTTGATTAAACTTCTCAGCTCTACCTGTCTTTGATTGCATAGTAGCTTGACCAGAATAGAATGGATGACATTTTGAACATACTTCTACGTGAATTTTATCATTAATAGATTTTGTTTCAAAAGTTGCTCCACAAGTACATGTAACTGTTGAAGTTTTGTAAATACTTTCTTTTTTAGGCATAATCAATTGCTCCTTTCGCCATGACCTATGATTTCGGTCATAGATTTAAAATCCTTTATATTATAACAAGTGTTTGATTATTTTGCAAGTATTTTTTTATCTATATTATTAATAACAGCTCGAGACATAGCCTTATATCCATCTTTTGTAGGATGAATCTCTAATTTTGAAGGTAAATAATTATTATTTGCCGAGAATGTATCATGTATATCAACAAAAGTCATATCATACTTTTTAACTAAATTTTCCATCTTTCCATTAGCATATAAAATAAAAGGTTCTATCATGTTTGCAAGCGTTGATGAATAATTAGTAAATGGGTTATAAAATCCAAATACCATTATTTGCTCTTTACATGATTTTCTAAGTTCAAAAAGTAATTTATTAACATCAATAATGGATTCATCTATGTAAGTATATATATCATCCATTTCATTTAAATCAAATTCATTACCTATATTTAATTTATAAAATAAATCATTTGATCCAATACTAACAGTTACTATATCCGCTTTTATTAAGGCATGTTTTAAAGTGATTTCTTTACCATTAACTTTGATTTTTTTATTATTATTAAGATCATTAAGCAAATCTATACTTCGGTAACCACTTTTAGCAAATCCTTTCGTATAAAATTCTAAAACTTTTTTATCTTTTAAATAATCAGCTACGTAATCGCCATAGCTTTCAGAAATAGTATTGTTAGGAGTCTGTCCAGCTGCTAATGAATCTCCTAAAGATAAATAATAAATTTGCTTATCACGGGTAATAAAAAATATACTAATTAATATTATTCCTGTTATTATAAACCCGATAAGTAACTTGTACCTTCTTTTCATCATATCACCCTTTAAAATAAAAAATAGTATTTTTACATCAATACTATTTTATTTCAATTATATAAATATATTACCAAATTACTTAATTTTACCAGGTTCTTTTAAATCATTATCTAAATAATTTTCAACAGGAACATGACTCGTAGAAACATCATTTACTTTATCTATTTTTTGTTCGGGTTGTGATATTGTATCAGTTATAACTGGTTTATTTCCTATTATTTTATTTATATCTTCCTTAGTTGGTAATTTAAATCCGCTAGGAATATATGTTGTGGTATAACCATCACTATATTTTATAGCTTTTGCCATTATTCATCGACCTCCTCCAATTTTATTTTTGCACCAACATTAGTTAGCTTTTCAACTATTCCTTCATAACCTCTTAAAATATAACCTGCGTTTTCAATTGTTGACGTACCTTCTGCAATTAATCCTGCAATAACTAGCGATGCACCAGCTCTTAAATCTGTTGCAGAAACTTCTTTACCTTTTAATTTTGTTGGACCCATTATAATTGCTTTAGATGTTGTTAATAATTCTGTTGTTGCGCCCATCTTGTTTAATTCAAATAAATTTAAAAACCTATTTTCCCATATGGTTTCATTAATTACAGATTTACCATCTGCCTGCGTTAACAAAGCAGCCATTGGTTGTTGTAAATCCGTTGGAAATCCCGGATAGACTTGTGTCTTTATATTAACTGGTTTTAACTTTTCAGGCGCGCTAATCTTTATGGAATCAACGCCTATTTCCATGTTAACTCCGGCTTCTTCTAATTTTGAAATTAATGATTCAACATGTTCTGGTATTATATTTTTAATTTCAATATCCTGTCCAACTACACTAGCTAATATCATATATGTTCCTGTTTCTATATAATCAGGGACAACTTCATGGAAACATGAATGTAAGTACTCTACTCCCTCTATTTTAATTTCACTTGTTCCAGCACCACTTATTTTTGCACCCATATTATTTAAGAACGTAGCCACATTAACTATATGAGGTTCTTTCGCAGCATTAGAAATTATTGTTGTACCTTCAGCCTTAACTGCTGCTAGCATTAAATTTATTGTCGCTCCAACGGATGCAAAATCTAAGTTTATTTTATTACCTATTAACTTATCAGCAGTTATTATAAATAAATTATTTTTTTCCTCTACTTTAGCACCTAATGCTTCAAAACCTTTTAAATGTAAGTTTATTGGTCTAGCACCTATTGAGCATCCTCCCGGAAAATACATTTCTACCTTTTTAAACTTACTAAGTAATGCTCCCATAAAATAGTAAGACGCTCTTAATTTTTTAGCAATTTTTTCTGGTATTAATTTATTTTCTATTTTAGATGAATCTATTTTAATTGTGTTACCATCACGCACAACATCCGCATTTAAAAAATTTAATATCTCATCTAATGCATCAATATCAGAAATATTTGGTACGTTTGCAATAGTTACTTCCTCATCACATAAAACCGTCGCTGGTATTAAAGCAACTGCGCTATTTTTAGAACCACTTATCTTTATTTGACCAGTTAACTTTTTATTTCCCTCGATAATTATTTTGTACATATTACTCCTCCATATCTTCTAAAGTATTTTATTAAAAAGCTTTAAAAAAGTGATTAATTAGCCCTATTTACTGAATCAAACAACCTATTTTTTTCATGTACAACTTTTTTTATTGCATTCTTACCTGATGATATTATTTTTCTAGGGTCATATTCTTCTGGATTACTTGCAATATAATTCTTTACCTTTTCTGCCCAAGCGAGTTGTATATCGGTATTTATATTTATTTTAGATATACCACAGAAAATAGCAGTTTTTATCTTATTTTCATCTAAACCAGATGCACCATGTAACACAAGTGGTATTTTAACTGATTTACATATAGAACCTAGTAATTCATAATCTAGCTTAGGTTCACCTTTATATAATCCATGTTTATTACCTATAGCTGGTGCAAGTGAATTTACGTTTGTTTGAAACACAAAGTCCTTGGCCTCATCAGGTGTAGAATAAATAGATGTATTATTATCATTACTATCTTCCTTATTAAGAGAGCCTATTTCTGCTTCGATACTAATACCTCTATTGCTTGCATATTTTACTACTTTTATAGTTTCTCCAATATTTTCTTCAAAAGGTTTTGAAGATGCATCGATCATTACAGAAGTAAATCCAGCATCAATAGCTTTCTTACAAGCTTCAAAACTTTTACCATGATCTAAATGTAATACAACTGGTATAGATATATTTAAACCATCTAAAAGAGATTTAACTAAACTATAAATAACCTTATATCCGCCCATATAATCTGCTGCACTTTCGGATACTGCCAATATAACTGGGCTTTTATCTTCTTCACAAGCTTCTAGAATATATCTCGTCCATTCTAAATTGTTTATATTATAAGCTGGTATAGCATAATTATCTTTTAATGCAGATTTTAATAATTCATTACTATTTACTAACAAAACTTCCACCTTCTAAGCTTATTTTATCACATTTCTAACTATAGAAGAAATAAAAACGCTAGAATTTACACTCTAGCGTTAATTATTTACATTTATGGAGTCAAAGTTTTTGATTTATCATTTACTGAATCATCAGAATAACTATACTCTGTACCTGGTTGAACATCATAATCATATAGATGCGATGTGGTTTCAGTTACAACACTAGTTGTACCAGTTGGTTTACCACCTGATTTTTTACTTGTTGTTTGATTCTTATTATCATCTGGAACGTCTACAACATAAGTAGTTGTTTCTTTAGTAGTTGTAGCTGTTTTTACTTGTTCTTTATATGTACTATGCTTACCATTAGATTTTTTAGTTCCTCCAGCTACTTTTTTAGTAGTTCCAGTTCCATTAGTATTAGCTTTTGCAGCATCATCCTTATTATATTTTTCGCCTTCTCTTTTTACAGTACATGGCTCACCAGTTTTAGGCGGTAATATAATTCCAAAATCAGTCAATTTTGAAGAATATATTTCATTTAATATTTCGCCTTGAAAGTTTAAAATTAATTTTTTTAATTCTTCATAATCTTTTTTATTATTCTTATCTATTGATAATTCGAATACTGGAAGCCAAGGATCTATCCCTTGTAAAGCATGATAACGTTCACCATCAGATAAAGTATTATTTGATAAAATTTGATCCATTATACGTAAAAACTCTTTCGAATTTTTTTCGCATTCATTAATATTTTCATTTTTTATATCGTTTTTTTCTTTATAAATTAATTTACTTAACTCTAGTTGAATAGTATTATATCCTTTTACCTCTTTAGGCATTATACTATAAGGAATTGTGATTTGAGAAGGTAATTTATCCTTTAAATCTTTAATGGTTTTTTCATCTTTACCATTTATAATATCCCTTTTTAATTTTTCGTATGTACCCACTCCATAATCTAATGAACTATATAATGTGTTTTGTTGGGCCCTAAACCACTCAAAAAACTCATCTCCCGGCATTTCTTTAAAGGAATCTTTCGTTAAAGCGTTATTCTTATCAAGAAATTCAGAATATAAAATTTTAATAAATCTAATATCAATTTTTTGTCCAGTTAATTTTTCTACCTCATCAAGAATTTCTTGTAACTCTTTATCACTCTTTATACTGTATGGTTTATATAATATACCCTCAGGATTAAAAACCTCATTAGTAGTTTCTTCATCATTCCCATTATTAACATCATTATTATCCGATACTGATGTTGATGTTTGTGCTTTATAATTATTAATTTCGTATTTTGCAAATATTCCTGCGCTTACAAACATAGTTCCTGCAGTAAGCAAAGCAATTATTTTTTTTATCAAACCATTTGAACCAGCTGTCTTTTTTTGAGCCATCAAAATCATCCCCCTCTTGTTTGAATGCCATATATATTAACACTTTTTTAATGATTTGTCAACACTACAAAAGAATATAAAAATAATATTATTCCACCAAATAAAAACGACAATTTACCTATCTTATTTGATATTTTTTTACCTAAACTAAATCCCAAAAATGTAAATAGCATACTAATTAAACAAAAACTAGAAACAACAAGTAAAATATTATCATAAATGTAACTTATTCCAATACCAACTGAAAAACTATCAAAGCTAACTGAGATGGCAAATAAAATTATTCCTATAAAGTTTAATTCTATTTTTTTATCTTCTACTTCAAAAAAATGAATAATCATATCAATAGAAAGTATTAAAAATACCACAAAAAGAACGTACCTTGGTTTGATTAAAGTATATTCAAAAAGTGGTAAACCAACAACGTTACCAATAAGTGGCATAAAAAAGTGAAAAATACCAACTGTTATGGCGGTAACAATCATATTTTTCTTATTTACATTACTTATTCCATAAGATAAAGAAAGTGCAAATGCATCCATACTTAAACTAATTGCTATTAATATAATGTTTATTATGATGTATCACCTCTACATTATATTATTACTTTTACTCTAAAAATATTTTTCAATTAGCTCTTTTATGAAAGATTTATACTCTACTTCACTAGTATTAGCGTTTTCTTCTGCTTCTAATAAACATAATGGAGGAAATAAAACACACCACCAATTATCTCCCTTTCCTTTACCCAAAGTAACTAATAAAGATTCATACTCCCCAGCTTCATAAGTTATACCTTTATATGTTTTTTCTGGAAACTCATGCATTCCATAATCTATAGTATAAGAATATTCTTTATCTTTCATTTCTTCTTCTAATATTTTGTTAAAATTATCCATATTATTATTAATTAAATTTCTAGCTTGTTTTGTGCTTTTAGAGTTTTCAAGTAAACTATATAGTTCTTTTTGCATTTTATCTCTTACTTCTTCTTTGATTTTTTGATCTCTTGGAGAATTACTATTTGCTAGCACTCTAAACCTTATCGCAGAATCAGGTATTTTAACCGATTCTTGAGTCTTTGCTTTGTTAAAAAACATATATAATGACAAACATACTAGCATAATTAAAATTATTTTCTTCATAAAAAATCACCCTCTATTAATTAGTGAGTGACTTTTAATAATTATATACGAAGACAAACCTATTTTTATCTGACAAATCTTTTTTTATTTCTACATTTACATCACCCAAGTATTTTAATGCTAATACTTTAATATCTTCGCCTTGGGTTTCGCCAATTTCAAATGCTATTAAAAATTTATCATTAAGCACCTTTTTTGCATTAATTAATATATTTTCATAAAACTCTAAACCATTATTTTTCGCATACAAAGCAAGATGTGGTTCATTATTTTTTACGATGTCTTCTACTTTTTCTTCTTTTCTTAAATAGGGCGGATTGCTAACTAATATATCTACATTAATATTATTTTCTATATATGGTTTTAGCATATTACCTTTAAAAAAAGTTACATCCGCTTTATTATTAATACTATTTTCTTTTGCAACATCTACTGCTTTTTCACTTATATCAGAAGCGTATACGTGTGTTTTAAGCTCTTTTGATAAAGATATAGCAATAGCACCACTACCAGTTCCAACATCTATAATAACTGGACTATTAAACATTTTAGAGCGTTTGATAACCTCTTCTACTAACTCTTCAGTTTCTCTCCTTGGAATAAGTACGTTTTTGTTAACGTTTAATATATAACCATAAAAATCCACATTTCCCACTATGTATTGAACTGGTTCTCCAGCTTCTAGTCTTTTAATAGCATCGTTAATGCTACCATTATAATACTTTTTTAAATATTCAATTTCTTTTTTCATA
Source organism: uncultured Bacilli bacterium (assembly GCA_947589535.1). Taxonomy (GTDB): domain Bacteria; phylum Bacillota_I; class Bacilli_A; order RF39; family UBA660; genus Aphodocola. The sequence continues at coordinate 43,205 of CANQAS010000004.1, forward strand.
TATTTTTCTCCTTAAACGGCATTTCATGGTTTTGAAATCTTTTTATTAGAAAATTTAATTCTTGATAATCTAAAACTATTGTTAAATTCTTATGTTTTATTATATCATTTATTTTTATTTTCCTTAATAAAAGCCGGAGTTATTCTCCAGCTAATTTTCTTCTTTGATCTTCTGTTATAAGAGCTTCTATTATATCTCCTAATTTACCATTCATTACTCTATCAAGAGAGTTAGTAGTAAATCCTATTCTATGGTCAGTTACTCTGTTTTGAGGATAGTTATATGTTCTTATCTTTTCAGATCTATCACCAGTACCTATTTTACTTCTTCTTTCGGCTCCTACTTCTTTTTCTTGCTCTCTCATCTTAAGATCATATACTCTTGATTTTAAAATTTTAAAACCTTTTTCCTTGTTCTTAATTTGTGATCTTTCTGTTTGAGAGTAAACAACTATACCTGTTGGAATATGAGTTAAACGAACAGCCGAGTCCGTTGTGTTAACACCCTGCCCACCATTACCACTTGCACGGGTAATATCTATTCTTACTTCGTTCATGTCAAGTTCAAAATCTAAGTCATCAATTTCAGGCATTACAAGTACTGTTGAAGTTGATGTATGAACTCTTCCTTGTGATTCTGTTGCTGGAACCCTTTGAACACGATGAGCTCCTGATTCATATTTAAGTTTAGAGTATGCACCATCACCTTTAACCATAAATGATATTTCTGAAAAACCTCCAGCTGAACTTGGTGTACTTTCTAGCTCTTCTACTTTAAAACCTTCTGATTCTGCATATCTACAATACATATTATATAAGTCTCCGGCAAAGATATTAGCCTCATCTCCACCAGCTGCACCACGGATTTCAACAATTATGTTTTTACCATCGTTAGGATCCTTTGGTAATAATAATATTTCTAATTTTTTTTCTAACTTTTTTTGCTTAGCTAAGCATTTTTCTTCTTCTTCCATAGCAAATTCTGCCATTTCAGGGTCCTTAGCTAGTTCTTTAGCTTCTTCATAATCATTTTTAGCTTTCAAATATTCATTATAGCATTCAATTATTTCAGATAGATCAGATTGTTCTTTAGATAATTTAGTTGTTAAACTAACATCACTTATTACTTCTGGTTTAGTAAGCTCATTAGTTATAACTTCATTTCTTTGTTTTATTGCTTCTAATCTTTCAAACATTATTCATCCATCTCTTCTTCTGTTACTATTGCTAAATCTTCTAAATCATCCATATCGTCATCTGTACCATCATAATTATCAACATCCGGTGTTACTGCTTCATCTTCTATTTCTTCTGAAATTTCGTCTTCAGATGATTCTTCTTCAGATGTTTCATCTTCTTCATCATCTTCGATAACTACTTTAACCGAATGTGATTCTCTTAAATCCCACTCTGCACCATCTAGAAGTAAAAATCTTTTATCAGTGGTAAGAGTAGTATAAAAGTCACCAATCATTTCCATCATATTATCTTCACTTATTTCAAGCAATTTACAAACTTCGCCAAATAACATTGGAGTTGTTTTAGGTTTTTTATCCAATTTTAATAATTCATATGCTATATCTGTATAAGATAATAATTCTAATTCCTCTAAAGGCATTTTTCTAACGTTCATAAAAAATTCCTCCTACATCTTATCAGGTGCGTTTACACCTATAAGTTTTAATGCGTTTTTAATAGTTATACCTACGGCTTTTATTAGAGACAAGCGTTCGCCAGATTCTTTTATATCATCAGTTAATATTCTATGTTTTCCATAATAATTATGTAACAAAGAAGCTAAATCATACACATAATTTGTAATTAAATGTGGTTCTTTTTTAGTTGCGGCATTTTCTACAACATCTGTAAATTCATAAACTTTTAATATTAAAGCCTTTGAATCATCATCATTTATATTATTAATATCTGTTTTTAGATCAATTTGTTTTTCTTTAGCATCTTTTAATATTGAGCTTATTCTAGCGTGTGCATACCCAACGTAGAATAGCGGATTATCACTAGATTTTTTTAATGCTAAGCTTATATCAAAATCCATTTGACCATCCAGGCTTCTTGTCGCAAAAAAATATCTTGCAGCATCAACACCTATTTCTTTTACAAGTTCAGAAATAGTAATGTTACCACCTGCACGTTTACTCATCTTAACAATTTGACCATCACGAAGAAGCCTTACCATTTGAAGAAGTCTTACTTCTAGCTTATCTTTGTCATAACCTAAAGCCTCAATACTTGCTTTAAGTCTTGATACATAGCTGTGGTGATCAGCACCAAGAACGTCTACTAGGTAATCAAATCCTCTATCAAACTTATCTAAATGATATGCTATGTCTGGTACCAAATACGTATAACTACCGTCTGATTTAATAAGTACCCTATCCTTATCATCACCATATACTGTAGTTTTTAAAAATGTTGCATTTTCTGCTTTATATACTAAACCCTTTTCATCAAGAATTTTTAAAGATTCTTCTATTCTTCCTTTAGCGCGGATAGTTTTTTCACTAGTCCATACATCAAATGTAACTCCGAAATTTGAAAGATCCGTTTTAATAATGTTTAGTAAGTAATTAACACCCGTTTCTTTAAAATATTCTAAATCCTCATTTAATTTAGAATCCTTAAATTCATCATAAATAGTTTTGGCTATATCTATTATTTCAGAACCATAATAACCATCTTCTGGCATACTTTCTTCTAATCCGCATAATCCTTTATATCTTTCTTTAATAGACATACCAAGATTTATTATCTGATTACCAGCATCATTTATATAGTACTCTTTAGTAACATCATAGCCTGCAAAGCTCATTATATTAGCTAAGTTAGATCCATATGCAGCACCACGTGCAGTACCTAAGTGAAGTATTCCTGTTGGATTAGCACTAACAAATTCTATATCTATCTTTTCATTATTACCAATAGTACTTCTACCATAATCAGAATCTTTTTCTATTACGGATTTAACTCCGCTAAAAACATATGCATCATCAAGATAAATATTAATAAATCCAGGTCCAGCTATTTCTACTTTTTTTATTTCTTCTTTTTCCTTAATAGCACCTACTATTTTATCAGCTATTTCTCTTGGATTTGTTTTTAATATTTTAACCAATTGCATTGCAATGTTTGTAGAAAAATCTCCATTATTTCTGTCTTTTGGTATTTCTACTACTATTTTACTTTCATCATAATTTATTTCTAATTCTTTTAAAGCATTAGAAATAATATTTTTTATTATTTGCTTTAGATTCATTATAAATCGCTCCATTCTAAGTTGTAGTTAAAACTATCACTAAACTCACCATTCATAAATAATTCATATTCTATTTCAAATCCATTATTATTAATAATCAAGCGTTTTGTTTTAGTCTTTACTTTTACTTCTAACCCTAACTGTTTAATTATGTATTTTGTAGTTACGGTTTTAGTGTTTTCAAATTCTAAAGTTAGCTTCATGTCATCGTTTTCTCTTATTAAAATAATTTTATTTTTTAGCAATGTAATGTTTACATTTACACCATTATTTTTATAACTTATTTTCCCATCTTTTAATATGGCTTTTACATTTGTTAATCGCTCTTCTTCATTCTTAGAAAAAACGTTAGAATTAATAATAATTTTAGACATAAAAACACCTTTAAAATTTTTCTAACGTCAATATAGCATAGAAAAGAAAAAAGGTCAACAAAATACTTATATTTTGCACTTTTTTACCAATACTAAAATTAGAAAGAAGGCGATTAAATGAAAAAAATAAAGATAATTTCTAAAGTTTTAATCGCTTTTATGCTTGTATTTTGTGTATGTTATAGCATATTATTCATATGTGCTAAATATGGTTCTAAAATAGATATACAAAACTCTAATAGTATTTATATGTATGATAAAGATAATAAAAGTTTCTATGAAGGTAATAATGGAACTAGAAAGTGGATAAAATTAAAAGATATATCCAAATATTTAATTAATGCTACTATTTATTCTGAAGATAAAAATTTTTATAATCACATCGGATTTGATATTCCTAGAATAATAAAGTCTAGTATTATTAATATAAAATCAAAAGACTTAAAACAAGGAGCTTCCACTATTACACAACAATATGCTAGAAATCTATTTTTGACATTTGATAAGACATGGGAAAGGAAAATTAAAGAAGCCTGGTATGCTTTTAAATTAGAAGCACAATACTCAAAAGAAGATATATTAGAAGGATATTTAAATACGATAAATTATGGTAATGGAATACTAGGAATAGAAAATGCTTCATTATACTACTTTAATAAATCTGCCAAAGACCTTAATATGGCAGAAGCAACTATGTTAGCAGGTATTCCTAAGTCTCCTAATAACTATTCTCCATTAAATGACGAAATTGCTGCTAAAAAAAGACAAAAAGAAATATTACAAGCATTAGTAAATAACAAAGTAATTTCTAAAAAAACAATGGATGAAACATTAGATGTAAAACTTACATACTATGGTAAAAAAGAAAACCTTAATTTAGCTACCATAATGTATTATCAAGATGCAGTTATAAGAGAACTACAAGATTTAAAGATAGTAAGTGATGATAGAATAAGAGAAGAAGGACTAAAAATATATACTAGTCTAGATATAAATGCACAAACAGTTTTAGACGATAGTATTAAAAATAACTTAGAGGGAAAAGATGAAATTCAAACTTCTGCAATTATGATCAATCCAAAAAATGGAGAAATAATCGCACTAGCAGGTGGGAAAGATTACTCTAAATCACAATATAATAGAGCTGTACAGTCTAAAAGACAAGTAGGATCTACCATGAAACCAATACTTTATTATGCCGCCTTAGAAAACGGTTTAACCGCTTCTACAACGTTTTTAAGTAAACCAACAACATTTACCTTAGATAATGGTCTAACATACTCTCCAAGTAATTATAGCAATATATATCCTAATGATAAGATTACCATGGCTCTTGCTATTTGCTACTCAGATAACATATATGCAATTAAAACCCATCTTTTTCTAGGAGAAGATATGATGATTAAATACGCAAGGAAAATGGGAATAAAAAGTAAGTTAGAAGCTAATGCATCATTACCACTTGGTACTAATGAACTAACTACAAAAGAGTTTGTAAGTGCATATGCAACTCTTGCAAACTCTGGAGTAAGTGTTAAGGAACACCTAATTAGAAAAATAGAAGATGGTAATGGTGATATTATTTATGAGTTTAAAGATGAAAAAGAAAAGGTATTAAATAAATCATATACTTACATACTAAGCGAATTATTATCTAATACTTATGACACTAATTTAAAAAGTTATACAGCGCCTACTTGTGCTTCTATAGCACCTAAATTAACAAAAAAATACGCTATTAAAAGCGGTACTACCGATTATGACCTATGGACCGTAGGATATAACCCAGACGTTGTAATTGGAGTGTGGACCGGATATGATGATAATAGGAAGCTTAACAAAAAAGAATATAAATACTCAAAAAACATATGGGCGGATACCATAGAAGGATATTTAAGAGATAAAGAAGCTAATTGGTATGAAACGCCAAATAACGTAATTGGGGTGATAACGGATTTAAACACTGGTAAAGAAGCAACTAATGATTCTAAGCTTAAAAAAATACTATACTACGTGAAAGGTACTGAACCTGGATATGTAAGTAAAACTACTAAAAAGAAAAAAACAACCACCAAAAAAACGACTAACAATTAGTCGTTTT
>CANQAS010000005.1 GCA_947589535.1 uncultured Bacilli bacterium
GAAAAAAAAGAAAGTATTCTAACTTTCTTTTTTATATTCTTCTATTATTGCTTCTTCTATAGTTTCTCTTAATTCTTTATTAACTGGATATACATAGTCTACATATTTATCATTTGCTATTTTTCTATTTGGCATAGCTGCAAACATTCTTTCATTTCCTTCAATAATTCTTATACCATTTATTTTAAGAACCCCATCCAATTCTATCACAGCATATCCCTTAACTCTTGAATTTTCTTTTTCTTCTTTTTGGACCTTTACATTAGTAACTTGCATTCTATCACTCCTTAAGTTTCTTATATTAATATTTTATCATAATAACGGAAAAAATAGCAAATTAATTGCTATTTTTTAAATTTCTTTCTTAATAATATTAATAAAATAAGTATAGCTACTAATCCTCCAATTAATAGTACATAATTAACAACTTTTCTACCAGTAATAATTGTTACTACTAATTCCGCAGAATCATAACTTCCTGCTGTTTTTTCTTTATGATTTATTAATTGAACATTATAATAATCTTCTTTAGCTTTATCACTTATCGTAAAAGTTGCTGTTGAATCTTTATCTTTTATTATACTATATCCAATTGGAGATTCTTTTTCAACAAATCTATATTCACCTGTTGGTAATTCCACTATATTTATCATACCAGTACCAAAAGTATCTAGTAAATATGTTGATTTATCACTCTCGGTTTTAACACTTGAATCATATTTATAAACAATTCCTTTGACATGGGTTAGTAAAACATCCTTATAAATGCCATTTTCCTTCCTTTGAAGTGCAAATTTTCCACCTGTTAGTAAATTACCATTTTCATTTACTTTATGGAATACTACACCTGTAACACCATTTTCCATTGTAACGTCTTTGTCTTTTCCTGGTGATACAGTTATGTCTTGAGAAGGATTTGATGGCAATGTAGTACCACATGCTGTTGCAACTTCAGTTACTTTATAAGTTCCTGATGGAATATTAGAAATATCGAATTCACCATTACATGTTTTTATTTTGTCAGTTGTTCCTGAAGCACACGTTTCCGAAAGAGATGCATATGTATATTTTCCATCAATTACTTTTCCGCTTGAGTCTTTGTTTTCTTTAACACATACCTTTTTATTGTCCTTACTTATTGTGAAAATCGGTCCGTTTTCACGATTTTGTTCGTCAGGACAAGTTTTAACTTGACAAGCATCACCAGTTAACTTTGTTTTATTACCATCTTCATCTATTGTATATTTAGTCATTTTTAGATGCATAGGTTTATTTTTAATTGTTTTTGTTGCATAAGCTTTGTTCTTAACGGTGTGCGAAGCACTAACAGTAATAGAGTAAACTTCTCCATTCGTTTTATAACCATCAGGGGTATTAGCTTCTTTTATATAATAAGTACCTACTTTAGTAAGTTTACTATAAGTTGCAACACCGTTTTTATCAGTTGCAGTAGTTGTACCTATTTTATTTTTTGAAGTAGCTGCTTTGTCAGTAAATATATCAAATTTTACACCTTGTATAGGAGCACCTGACTCTTCATCTACCTTTGTTATTTTTACTTGATATGTTGGCTTTTCACCCGTATATAATGAGAGATAAAAAGCTTTTGATGTAGAACCCTGTATTAAACTCTGATAATTATTTTTCTTATAATATTTAGTAGCAAATGTATTTAATTTTTTACTACCATCATCTTTGTAGGTATATTTCATAACTACTGGTACTGCTTTGCCTGAAGCAATTTCCTTTGTTGTAGAAAAAGTACATTGTGCATTGTTACATTTACACGTTATTCCTGAAACTGTTGCACCTTTCACGCAATTGGCTGATTGACCATCTATTTCATAAGTATAATATTTAAATAAATCGGATGCAATCTTAGAACCATGTGCAAATGTTCTCGAAAACGTTTGTGTACTATCATTATATGAAGTTAATTCTTGTTTTTTAGACGTTCCAGACGTTGTTCCTGCCCAGGAAGGTGCAGCTATATTAAATCTTGCTGCGCATCTTAAAACTGACTTATATGAATTGTATATTCCTGAACGACCTTTAATTCTTGAATATAAACTACATTTATTACTAACTTTAGTTGCATTATTATTTTTGGCACACTCATCTACGTTATCAGCATAATAAGAAGTAGAATAGTCACCACCTAATATTTTAGTTGCGTTAATGGAACTTCTTTCTCCTGTTACGAGTTCCCATATAATTGCTTGCGCTGATGCTATGCTGTAGTAATTATTTCCGTTAGCGGAGTAACTATTCCAACATGATAGTACTTTCTTTAAATCTTCTTGTACAGAAGAATTTTTCAATCTACTATTCCATGAACTTTTATAAAGTGATGGGGCACTTGTTGTTTCTTCATAACTGTAAGAATTATTAGAAGGAAACGAAGCACCTGGTTCTATACAAAAGACTCTTTGATTATCAGTTGTATTAACAAAACCAGCAATATATTTAGATTCTCTTTTACCATAATCTTTAGTGTAATAATAAACGTTAGCAAAATTCATGTTACCAGAATTATTGCCATAACTTCCCCATATAGTAGTGTTTGCTATCTTAACAGTTCTAGCAGATACAACTGATGGTAAAATGCAAAAGCAAATTGTTGTTATTAGTAATAAATTTAATATTTTATTCTTCATCAGTTGTACCTCCTAAAATTTCTAAATCATCAACCGATGCGGTATTAATAAATGATCCTGCTTCTTTTCTTACTATATCAAACGCTATGTTTAAATATACTTTTTGACCTTCTTCTAACAAGTCATTAGCTAAAGATATATTGGTTAAAGTACCATCTTCATTTAAAAACCAATCTTTATTTTCGGCATAATTTTCATTAAATACCATACCATCTGGAACCGTTTCATTTACTGCTTTTATATATCCTGGATAATATTTTATATTTTCTATCTCTATTGTATAAACTACTTTTATAGATAAATTATTTATATCCTTAACATCTAGTTTTGCAAGTTTAGCATTACCATAATCACGTCTAGTAACTAAGCCTAGTTTATTTGTTGCCTCAGCACTAGTTATATATTTATTAAGTTTAACTTGGAATTTTTTTCTTAATGAAAGCCCTAAATTAATATTACTTATAGTTCTAGTATCTGGGGTTATAGTTATGATATTTGTTTTTACTACTGCTACCTGTTCTTCTTCGTCCTCTTCTTCATCATTTGGTATATCTCCCGATGAGCCGTCAGGTAAAACCTCATCTTCTCCTTTTTCTTGTTCATCTCGAGAAGTAGTATTATCATCCTGTTTATCTTGAGTTTCTTCTTTTGGCTCATCTGGTTTTACAACCTGGTTTGAATCACTTTTAAACACCGATACTTTAGATAAATCTGTATATGACTCAAGAGACGTTGTTAATGAATATTTTTCAGTATTAAAATCGGCTGTTATATAGTAGTTACCCTCATTAAAGCCAGAAAATGTATATATACCATTTTTGTTAGGCGAAGTTGTATCAACTAAAGTACCATCTTCTTTAAATAAGTTTAAAGTTACGTTTTCTATTTTCTTTTCGGTATCATCCATTATACCGTTGTCATTAAAGTCTTCCCAAACTGTACCAGTTATTTTTTTACTAACAACACTAACAGATAAATTTTGGAATGATAATTGTTCCATTAAGCCATCATATATTAAATATGATTTAAATAAATATATATCATCTGGTTTATTATTACTAGTAGATATAGTTGCTACTGCTTCTTTTGTTTCTGATGCATTAATAGTAGGATAATGTACTCTAAATGCCGTAAGTTTACCAGAAGCTTTTACAGTATTACAATCATCCCATTGTACTTCCGATGCATTTGTCATTATCGCACTTTGAGGATCAGTAGTGCAACTAGCATTTGCTGGTAAATCAATATCATAAGTACCATTATATTTAATTTCTTCAGAATCAATATAAGGTAAAACTGTATAAACATATGCATTAGTTACAACTGAGTCTTGGTTATTATGTAATTTTGTTTTAAACACAAACTTTCCATTTTTATCTATACCTGATATTACTTGGGTTTGCGAATCATTATACGCATATTGTCCATATGCTATTTTTTCATTATTTAAAACTGTTACAGAACTAATATTTGTTTTATCTTTACTTGAACTTGATAAATCATTTGCTAAGCTCACAGTATTCCAATCACCAATTTGAGTAATTATCTGTAATGTTGATTTATCCTGTACGGTTACATCAATATTAAAATCAAAATAAATTGCCTCTATCCATGAATTAGGTTCTACTCCCTGATACGTGTATGTAAGTATAGTATTACCCTGTGCATCACGTGCAATACCATTTATATCATCGGGTTGAACTTCATAATCAGCGTTATATACATAATTTATACCTGAAGGTAAAATGAATTTTACAGGTATAGTATTTAATTTTTCATATCCAAATATATTTGAGTTTAAAGCCATAGCTGGTGCTGTAACACTAGTAGATGCATATAAAGTATAAATATCATTCTTAGTGGCATCTAATGTTATATCAGTTTTATCAAGTGAATCACCTTTACCTAAATATGTATTAGTTCTTACTTTATAAGGTGTAATATATACATTTTTAGATGAAATAGTATTTGTATCATCTGAAGAAACATTTATATCACCTGATTTAAATGATACATGAGCAATAGAATTAAATGCTTGATCATTTAAGTTTACTGATGAATCAGTTATTGTCTTTACTAAATAATCAGTTCTAAGTTTTATAGTAGTTCCTGCTGGTATTTTTTCAGATACGCTTATTTCTATATTAGTTATAGTATCATTTGATTGGTTATATGATTCTGGATCAATATTACAACTAGTAGGACTAGTACAATATTTAATACTAATGCTTTCCATTGGAATATTTAGTTCTTCACCATAATATTCAAAATTCATCTTATAATACGGCGTAGTTGAATCTGAGTTTATCGCTACTGGAATCATATGATCTTTGTTTATATCTAATAATATTTTTAAATTAGTCATATCTCCATCGGCATCTGCACCATAATTATATATAGTTTGAAGTCTAACTTGTTCTCCCATTGCCGCAGTATAATAATTTCCAGTTAATTTGTCTTTTGTATCATCTGTTACTTTTACATAAGATTCATTTTCATTTACATATATATCATTTGTTAATGAATTATTTCCGGTAGAATTTTTAACATTTACAGTACTTGCCGTTTTAGGATTTAATTCATTAGTCTTAGTGAATGCTGATAACTCAATTGTTGATGCTTCCGATGTTGTTGGAACCGTTACAAAATATGTTCCAAGCACAAAGAAGTTTCTATTATTTATATTTTTGACTTCTAATTGATCCGATAACGTTAGTCCAGTAATAGGTAATTTATAATACGTTGGTTTAACTTCAATAGTTTTTTGAATTGTTATTATTTGATCATCTTTAGTTATAGTATAAATTGCAGTTTTTTCTCCCGTTGACTCATAATCACTTGATGTAAGTGAAGACTTACAATAAGAAGAACTGTTACAAGCTACTGCTTCTTTATCATTTATTACTAAATCTTTTCCGTTATATTCGGTACCTTGAGCCGTAATACTTTTACTAGTAACTTTATAACTATCGCTAGTAAAATTAGTGTCACCAACTACTATAGTTCTATTAATAGTTGTTACTACTGAATCTTCACTACTAGGATCATTTATTGTATATGTTTGTGTATATGTACCAGGACCTTTTTCTTGAACTAATGCATTTAACCCATCATTTTCAGAATTATCCTCAAATTTATATTTAACCCTAACAGGATAATTTGCAGTATTTCCATCTACTTTATCTAATCCAGGATCAGTAAATGAAAAGTTATTAGAAGATAAATAAATAGTTTGAGGGCCCTTTAATGTGTATAATCCTTTTGAATCATTTTTATTGCTGGTTACAGTTATCTTTTGTCTTAAAGTAGTACTATTATTTGTGTTATTTTTATCAGTTACTTTGTAAGTAGCATAGTATGTACCAGCTTCTGTTAAATTAACCTCTGAATCATCAAACGTACAATTATTAGCCTTTGTACATTCTTTTTCGCTACCATCTACAATTATATTTCGTTTAGTAATTGTTTTTTCTGTTGAAGATGTTGGATGAACTTCATAGATTAATTCTTTATTATCTTTTAAACTAACAACAGGAGCAAAATTATAATCAATTACTTCTTCTTTTGTTATAAGACCTTTACTCATAGTACCTACGGTTCCTGAAGTTAATACGGGTAAATCTTGAAAATAATGCTTATTTAACATATCTGAAGTATAAACTCCATAATCACCCGAAGCTGTTGATAAGTCTAGTAAATTTTTACCACTGGAAGTTGTTTCACTTGCACTCATAAAAATGTCTATATCATCACTAATATAACTACCTTTTAAAGTCGTAATTCCGTTATTAATAATATCTTGAAATGAATCTGAATAAAAACCAAGCATTAATCCAAACTTAGCATTTCTTCCGCCGGAAGAATTTTTTAATGCAGCACCAGAAATAGGTTCTACAATTAATGATCCATCTAATACTTTATCATCACTATACGTAGTAGTCAAAGTTGGTACATTTGCATGTTTGTTATCAGTTGCACTTAACAATTCAACTTCTTTTGCACCACTTCCTGGTTGAAGTTTTAAGCTACTTAAGCCAACAGAACTATCTTTTTTTGCATTTAAAATCGTAAAAGATAAATTTTGTCTAGTAGGAGTACACATAGGAACACTTGGAATTTTAAGAGTAAGTTTTTTACCATCAATTTCTGAAACTGCTTCTTCAGTTGTTCCCTTCCATTTTACATAAGCATAAGCTTGGTCGGTAAACGTTGCAGTTATAGTAACTGTATCCACAAAGTCTGTTGTTTCCGTACATCCATCTGTACCTAATCTATATTCAAGTACATAATTTGCACTACTAAAGTTATCTGCAATAGCTGAATTAGAAGCTTCTGTACTTTCATCGGTTGATACAAGAAATGAATTTACTTTAAAATCACCAGCATCTGATAATTCATCATTAGCTGCTCTAACAGTTAAAGCAACTACTATTGATACCAAAAATAATCCTATAACCAATGATAGGTATTTATGTTCTTTTATAAAATTCATTATTCTTATCCTATTTATAGTTAACCAATCTTTTAATTTTGCTTTTGTTGATGACTTCATGTTAGAAACCTCCCATTCTAGTATATACATTTTAATTTAACCATAAATAGGAATAAAAATCAATAATATTAAAAAAGTTCACTATAAATAATTACTATTTATAATGAACTTATTATTACCTGCCTTGTTAGTATGTCACTATAGCTAAAGCTCTTGACAAGCGATCCTGTCTTAAATGTCCATATATTTGAATATGCATCACCTATAACGCCAATATAAGCTTCTTCCTTATTTCTACCAACATCAATCTTTAATTTTACCTTTTTACCTTTAATTTCTTTTATGTATTTTTTTATTTCAGATATCATTATTCACCTCACCTATCTTGGATAACCCGTAGTCATAACACCTCTAGTATTAACACCACCAATACCGTCTTTACCACAGCTTGTTTTCTCTAACAATGATAATAAATTTATATCTTTATTTTTATCAGACAAACTAAGTGATAATGCAATTATCGCTGGATCTAGAGCATGAATATTTATTTTTTTAGGGCTTGATGCAAAATTAGCACCAGATTTTATTAATCTATCATATTCAGACTGACAGGCTCCTGCAATAACTATTAATTTATCGTAGTCTTTTTGATACTTTCTACATACTTTAACAGCATCTGCGAAATACTTAGAATTTTGCATAATAAAAGAATCATGTCCTGTTATAACAACTATATCAGGATTTATATCTTCTAGATATTTTTCTATATTAATAGCCATTTGATTTTCTGGTGAATATACACCATATGCTAAAACATTGGCTTTCTTATAAAAATCTAAACATCTATTTAAATATTCCCTATCACCATCAACATGAAGTATCTTACCTGGAATATAAAAATAATCATTTCTTTCAAAATTACGAAGTTCATCTATTTGTTTATAAAATTCCCTATCATTACTAGGTTTATTATTTGTTTCTAATATTAAATCATCAATCTCACTATCGGCGCATAGTCTTACATCAACACCTTTTAAATAAGCAATTTTATCATCTAACTTAGTTATTTTAAATATCACATCATTATTATGAGATATTCTAGTTACTAAATCCCCTACTTTAAACATTATCATCACCTAAGTAAATATATGCAAAAAAAAACTAAATATGATTTAGTCTTTTTTATCATTGTATTAATGTCTCAACTGGACAATAATCATCAGTTAAGATTATTGTATCTTCTGAAAGTTTTAATTCATAATTATTATCAATAGGAATATCTTCATCCGATGCTAATACCATTATATTTTGATATTCTTCTAATTTATTAGTTAAGCATGGTACTACATAAACGTTTTTAAATTTAGTGAGTAAAGTTTTTACCTCTGCTTTTAAAAATTTAGAGTTTTTACCCTCTAATGAAGAAAGTATATTAGTAAGATACAAACCACCCTCATTTAGTGATTGTTTTATTTTAGTAATAGTTTCCACCGTCGTTAGTGTTTTTGGTGGCACAGTACCTGAAAAAGCATCATTTAAAATAGCATCATATTTTTTTGAGTTTTTATTTAAATAGGTTCTACCATCTTCGTTAATTAAATTAAGGCGTTTATTATGTTTAATATTATAGTCCTTAATTAAGTCATTAAGATAAAAATATTTTTTAGCTATTTCCGTTACATCTTTATCAATTTCAACAACATCCATACGTTTGGAATCATAATGACTTATAAAGTACTTAGGATAAGAATACCCACCACCTCCAATTAATAAAACATTATTGATGTTTCTAGAGGATTTAAACATTAAGTCGTAATACTTTGTATATTCAAAAACCAATTCATATCTTTTTTCTTTGTTTATATACGTAGCTGATTCAAAGCCACCATCAACACTAAGTGTTCTTATTTTTTCACCGTTTTCGTTTATACTATTATAAATTGTTACTCTACCATATTCAGTATCAAAATTAACCTTAATATTTTCTTTTCCTTCAAATATTCTATATCCATTTCTAAGATTTCCCTTATAATAAAAGAAAAATAATATTATGTTTAAAACTACTATTATAATAACAAAGGTTAATAAAACTATGTCTATTTTTTTAATATTTAATACAATACTTATAATTAACAAAACAACAGATAACATAAAAAGGATTGAAACACTACCAAAATGAGGTACTAGATAAAACCCACTTAAGAATGTTCCAAATATACCTCCTAACGTTGATATTGCATAAATTTTACCAGAAGTTTTACCAGTAGTTTCTAGTTTCAACAATTTAATTTTTAATATTATTGGTGTTATTAATCCAAGTAATAATGATGGAATAAAAAACAAGAGTATAGTGGATATAATTGCACCAAGCTTAATATCACTTGTCCATGATGAAATCCAATTGAGTAAACTTTCTTGTGCAATTGGTATTATAAGAATAAAAAATGATGCAGATAATAAAATAATTCTTAATATTTTATCTGGAGATTTTTTGTCTGCTAAAATACCCCCTATATAATTACCAATGCTAGAACTTAAAAGAATAATACCTATTATACTTGTCCATACAACGTTAGTATTTCCAAAATAAGGTGATAAAACCCTAGCTGCTACTAATTCTATACTCATACATATAGCTTCAATAATAAATATTATAAATTCATATTTAAAATTAAATTTTAATTTCAAATATATCACTTCCTATCTTACTTAATTTTATCATAATATTTATACCAAATCTATTACCAAAAAAAACTAAGCATGATTGTCTAGTTTAAATTATATATTAGATCCACTATAAGATCGCATTAATAAATTTCTGTTTATTCTGTCAGTTAAAAGATAACAACTATTATCAATTGTTTTTATTTTTTATATTTTTCAAGAATATAAAAATCAAATTTTTGTAATAATATTAGATATGCTATTTTAAAACTTACTTTAAAAATACATTTTCTAAAACAGTTGAATATTAATTATTATCGATAATGAATCTTTCTTTTTTTATTTTATAAATCAAAAGCTTTCCAATTTTGGTTAATTCCATATACTCATCTTGAGAATGTATTTCTTTTTGTGTTGTTTTTCTAGCTACTTTTTATATACTTAATTCCGACTTTTAATAATTATTAAGATTATTACTTGATAATTAACTTTTGAGTGCTATTTTAACTGCGACTAAAGCATTACTATTAATCATACTAAGTGCACGTAAATACTTGCCAATACTATAAGCAAGGCTTATGCAGGGAGTTTCAATTTTTAATAGGACTGCTTCATTGCATATTTTTTAAATATAGATATATATAATTTACAATTATTTATTATATTCATTTGAAATTGCAGCAAATTCTTCTATCGTAATGTTTTCTGCTCTAAAACTTATATTCTTATTAAATTTTTCTAAAATAGAATTAATTTTGTTTTGATCGTATCCTTTTAAATTATTTTTCAATGTCTTTCTTTTTTGAGCAAAAGAATCTTTTACAAGTTTAAAGAAAAATTCTTCATCTTTTACCTTTATTTGTTTATCTTTTTTTGAGAAAACAACGATTGCTGAATCTACATTAGGTTTTGGATAAAAAACATTTCTTGATACGGTAAAAGCCTTTTTTATATCAAAATAGTAATTTAAAAAAATGGTTAAAGAATTATAAGATTTAGTTCCTAGTATTGCAGAAAACCTATCAGCAACTTCATTTTGTACCATAACAACTATTTTTTCTACATCTATTTTTTCATCTATAAATTTAGTAATTATTGGAGTAGTTATATAATAAGGAAGATTAGCCACTACCATAATATTTTTATACTCAAAATCATTTAAATCTTCTTTGATATTTCTTTTTAAAAAATCATCAAATATTATATTTATATTATCATATCCATTTAATATTTCTTGTAATGGCTCTTTTAAGGTAGTATCTATTTCGTATCCTAAGACCTGTTTAGCGTGCTCACTTAACTTTCTCGTTAATGCAGCAGCTCCTACACCTATTTCTATAACAAGGGTATCTTTACTTATATTACCTAATGATACAATATTATTTAATATGTTTTGATCAAGTAAGAAATTTTGACCAAATTTCTTTTTAAATACAAATTTATTTTCATTTAATATTTCCTTTATATTCATGAACATACCTCATACAAAAAAACAAATAAAATAATTTTATTTGTTTTTATTTTATCATAATATTTAAATTATCGCCAATTAACTGCTACATCAATTTGAGTTGGATTTGTATTAGCAAATGATCCAGTATCGCAAACTATCGCATATCCTAAAGAACTTTCTATTATTGTTCCTCTTGGACGAATTTTATAATTTGCTGCTACCATAACATAACCACCAAGCATTTTAACACCATCTTCACGAATCCAGTACGGATATTCTGCTTCTGAATAACCCATACGCCTCATAGCATTTACCACACTTGTCATGTTTAAATTATAGTATGTTTCCCTACCAGATGGGCCAATAACAACACCTTTACCTTTTGATAGCTTATCTCCAGTCCAACTACTCACAGGTGCAACAGCAAACTGTGATTTAGTCGTTGTTGTAGTTTCAGGAGCCTTAGTAGTAACCGTTGATTTTGTAACCGTAACAGTTGTTGTTTCTGGAACGGTTGTTTCTCCTTTTGCTATCGTAGTATTTGCGACACTAGCAACATAATTACTAGGATCAAATGTTTTTTTAGATGTCGAAACCGTTATAACATCTTTACCGCTATCGGAAAATAATATTCCAGCTTTTGAAAAACCAATAAATGCTACTAAACATATAACTAATATCAGTAAAGCACTTTTAATTTTTCTATTAAAATGTTTCACTTTGTTCACCTCATACCCATTTTCTGGGCTCGTACCTAATAATAACATATATACTATTATAAGTCAAATTTTGATCTTACATTAGTGCCCGTTTGCTTTATTACATCAGCATTTGTTACACCCTTTAGTTTAGCAATTTCACTTACTATAAAAGGAAGTTTATCCGGGTTATTTTTCTTACCTCTATATGGTTCTGGAGTAAGATATGGACTATCTGTTTCTAAAGAAATAGCCTCTAAAGGAATATTTTTTACAACATCTTTTACTTTTTTAGCATTCTTAAACGTTACCACACCACCAATACCTATTAAAAAGCCAAGTTTAATAAATCTATTAGCAGTTTCCACGCTTCCTGAAAAACAATGCATTATCCCTGTTACATTATATTCTTTTAGATAACTATATATGTCGTCAGTTGCCTCTCTGTTATGAACTATTACCGGTAATTTTCTTTTTTTAGCTATTTTAAGCATACTTTTTAATATTTTTATTTGCGCATCTTTATTTTCTTTTGTCCAATAATAATCTAAACCTATCTCACCTATTGCTACTACCTTCTCATTTAAAGATATATCTTCTATTTTTTTTACATCAGATTCCGTTACGTCATAAACATTTTCTGGACCTATTCCAACTGCCGCATATACCTCTTTATACTTTTTAGATAATTCTACTGCTTCAATACTACTTTTAACATCAATTCCGTTAATAATTATTCTTTCTACTCCACTTGCTATCGCTTTTTTTATTTCTTCATTTACATCAATATACTCAGAACTAAGTAAATGACAGTGCGAATCTATTAACATTTTTATCACCAAAAAAATTATATCATACTAATGATATAATTTCATACTTAAATACTTTATAAATAATAAGAATACAATACCTAAATAAACTGCATCTATAATATGTAAACTTTCAATATATAAAGCTGCAATAACAACTAACATTATTATAAAAAATAATGTTTTTAGAACAAAACTCTTTTTACGTTCTATTTCTTGTCCGTGCATCAAACTCTTCCTTTCGAATAGATTTTTACCACTATACGACTTGATACAACGTTAAAAATATAACATATAAAAACCTGTATAGTAAACATTTAAGATAAATAAATTCTAAATTAGACAAAATTTTACATTTTAATTATTTTCTAAATAATTCTCTAAAAATGATATAGAAAAATTAACTAATTCACTATTTACTGAATCAACCTTTTTTTCAAATATCACAAGCCCAGAAAAATCACCATTTGGTAATATTGGATACACATTAAAATCATCTGTTAAAGTAACATTATTCGTTAAATTTAGCGTTTTTTCATTACATATATTTATGGTATTTCCTAACATATTTTCTAATTTAGAACTTATTTTTTCACCTATTAAAGCTTCTTTAGAAGAAAAAACTATCTCGTTTAAATTAGTTACATATATCTCACAATTTATTTTTTTAGATAAAGATTTAATAAAATTATTTATAAATTCCTGCTCACGATTTATTACTGAATGTTTTTTTAAAACTATGGTTTCTGAATCATGCAAATATATTTCTAATAACTCTCCAGTTTTTAAATGCATGTTTTTTCTAATTTCTTTGGGAATTACAACTCTTCCCAATTCATCTATTCTTCTTGTTATTCCAGTTGTTTTCATACAATTCTTCCCTTCTTTTTTAGAATGTATAAAAACCTAAAATTTATTCAAATATATCAAGCATTTTTATTAAATAATGTATAAAATGTTGTTCTAATCCTTTTAATGGTAGAGTAATCCTTAAAATATTATTTAAATATTTAACATCAAACATTGGAGTTATATTAAATAATCCGCTTAATAATTCTGCGCCATCTATTTTACTAGAGACTTCTTTATTAAAGTAAACGGTTATTTTATCTACCATCTGATCTACTTTAAATATGCCTTTTTGCTTTGCCTTAACTTGGAATAATTCTTCTAACATATAAATTATTATATCTTCATCTAATGTTCCAAATCTATCAGTTAATTCAGATTTTACTTGTTTAAATGAATCATAATTATTAATCGTATTAATTTTCTTATGAATTTCAATTTTTAAATCTTCAGTATCAGCATATTTATCGCTTATATGAGTAGAAACTTCGATAAATGGTCTTTCGTCTAATTCTTCTTCATCTTTTTCTGGTAAATTACCTTTTAATCTTTCTACTTCTTCATTTAAAATTCTAAGATACATATCATATCCAATAGTATCAATAAAACCAGATTGTTCACTTCCTAAGATATCACCTGCACCACGGATTGCTAAGTCTCTTACAGCAAGTGCATAACCACTACCTAGTTCTGTAAATTCCTTTATTGCAGATAACCTTTTTATCGCAATATCATTCAATTCCTTATTACGTTCATACATTAGATAAGCATATGCAATGTTTTTACCGCGTCCAATTCTACCTCTTATTTGATATAACTGGCTTAACCCAAAATAATCTGCATTTAAAACTATTAAAGTATTAGCATTTTCAATATCGATTCCCGTTTCTATTATTGTTGTACAAACTAAAATATCATATTCTTTATTAACAAAGCTTTCCATATTTTTTTCAATTTGTTCTTTATTCATCTGACCATGAATATAATTTATTCTAGCTTCTGGAACAAGTTTTTTTATTCTAACTACTTGATCTTCCAATTTAGATACATTATTATATAAAACAAATAATTGTCCATCTCTTGCTAATTCTTTATAAATCGCATCTTTTATTACTTGATCATTTTCTCTTAATACATAGGTTTGAATTGGATATCTAAAAGCAGGTGGGGTTTCTATTAAAGAAAGATCTCTTACTCCTGTTAACGACATTTGAAGTGTCCTTGGAATAGGTGTTGCCGATAGGGTAAGAACATCTATTGTTTCTTTATACTCTTTTATTTTTTCCTTATGGGTAACTCCAAATCTTTGTTCCTCGTCTATTACCAAAAGTCCTAGATCCTTATATTTAACATCTTTACTTAAGAGTCTATGTGTACCAATTATAAGATCAATTTTACCAGATTCTAAATCTTTAAGTATTATTTCCTTCTGTTTAGGAGTTACAAATCTATTTAATACAGCAATATTAATTCCAAATCCATCAAATCTTTCCACAGCATTATCATAATGTTGTTTAGAAAGGATAGTTGTTGGGCATAAAAATGCTACTTGCTTACCAGATTTAATAGCTTTAAACATTGCCCTAAAAGCAACCTCAGTTTTACCATAACCAACATCACCGCAAAGTAATCTATCCATTGGATGAGGTTCTTCCATATCCTCTTTTATTTCTCTTATTGCCTTCAATTGGTCCTTAGTCTCATCATATATAAATTTACTCTCGAAAATAACTTGATCTTCATCATCTGCAAAAAAAGCGAAACCAGGAATCAACTTTCTTTTTGCAGAAGTTTCTAGAAGCTGTTGTGCTATATCTTTAACCTTACCTTTTACTCTGGCTTTTTGTTTAGCCCAATCAGTACCACCTAACTTACTTATTTTAGGTTTTGCACCTTCATTAGAAGAATATTTACTTATTAGCTCTATTTTTTCTACTGGAATATATAATTTATCATTATCTTTATATTCTAAATGAAGATAATCTTTTTTCATTCCTTTTAAAGTAAGTGTTACTATACCTAAGTATCTAGCAATACCATGCGCAGCATGAACAACGTAATCACCTATTTTTAATTTATTTATATCTCTTATTTTAGACCCATATCTAAATTTACTTTTATAATTATAAGTTAGATTCCCCTTAAAGATTTCTTTTGATGATATATAGCATGTATCATTTATTACAAAACCATTAGGCACTACCTTTTCTATAATACCAATATCGCCTTGAATATTTTTCGTTTCCTTATCTAAAATAACACATCTATATGGTACTTTACCTATAAATTCTGCTATTTGCCTTTTGTTTTCCAAGAATACAATAATGTTTTTATTTACACTTATCATACTGTTTATAAAGCGATTTAACCTATCAAAATTGCCATTAAAAGAATCAATACTTGAAGTAAAATAATTTTCCACTGTATTTTCTAATTTTGAATTATAATTATCAACAGATAAAATATCAACATAATTATCTGGTTTTAATTCATTTATATCATGCATGTATTTAGGAATATCAAAATTATCTGTTTCTTTAAACTCAGTTACTTCTTCCATTATTTTTCTGTATGATATATCTAAGATTACAGAATCAGAAAATACTAATATAGCATTATCTATATAATCTTTAAGTGACGATACATTATTAGTAACCCTAGGAAGAAGACTTTGTCTTGAAGGAATATCTTCTATATTTTTTTCATTAACAAACTCAGTAAAAGGCATAATATCTACCTTTTTTATATTTTCAATTGATAATTGAGTATCTGGGTCATATTTTCTTATACTTTCTATCTCATCATCAAAAAACTCTATTCTAATTGGGTATGTATTTGAATATGGAAATATATCTAAAATATATCCACGGTTTGCAAACTCTCCTGTTTTAGTAACCAAACTTTCTTTTTGATACCCCATCATTACTAATTTTCTTATTAACTCTTGTCTTTTTATATTTTTTTCTACACTTAACTCTATATTTAGACTTTTCCACAGCTTTTTGCTAGGCAAAAATCTCAAATAACCCATTAAATTAGTTATTACGATATATTTTCCATCAGTGAAAGAAAGTTCATTTAGTGTTTCTATTCTTTTTGCCATTAAGTCTGGAGATATTGCGACAGCTTCACTAACTAAAAAGTCATCCATCGGAAATAAAAGTACTTTATCTGTTACATTTGATAATGATTTATATAATGTATTAGCTTCATACAAAGTATTTGTAACTAGCAGAATACTTTTATTTGATACACGAAAAAGATTCCAAACATAAGATGCTTGGACTTCTTTACTTAAACCTACAACACTTACTGGTTTATTGCTATTTAATATTTTAAATTCAAAAATATCTTTTAGCATATATATCACCTATTTCTCATTTTTTACCCTTGTATTATACTTACTCATAAGCTCTTGAAAGGGAGTTGTAAAGGATGCAAGTACCGCATCTGCAGCCTTTTGTATTACAGGTGTTAAAGCCTTCTTTTCAGAAATACTTAACTTACCTAATACATAATCTTTAGTATCTATTTCCTTATCATTTGAAATACCTATTTTTATTCTTTTATATTCATTGGTACCTAACTGATTTTCTATGTTTTTAAGACCATTATGTCCCCCGGAAGAGCCTTTTTCTTTCAACTTAATACTTCCAATAGGTAAATCTAAATCATCACTTAAAACAAGTATATCTTCGGTTTTAACATTTAAATATCTAACAAATTTTATCATAACATCACCAGATAAATTAATGAAATTCTGAGGTTTAATGAAAACTACTCTACAAAAATCTAAATAAGTATCAAAATATAAAGCATTATCACGTTCCTTCCACTTAGTCACTTCTAAACGTTTTGCTATTTCATCTAATACCATAAAACCAATGTTATGCCTCGTATTTGCATATGGCTTACCAGGATTTCCTAATCCTACAACTAATTTAATCTTCATTTTTTACCTCCGTTAAATATGTCCATAATCTTATTAGTATAACTGCCATCTTCATTATGAACTATTATATTTTCTTCTAATATCAAGCCAGGGTTTCCATTTTTAGTTCCTTCTATTAATACAAGGTTAGATTTAGAATTTTCAAAAGGGTATACAAATTGAAGTCTTTTTGGCTCAATATTATTATTTTTCATTGCTATTATAATATCAATTAATCTATCAGTCCTATGAACCATAGCAATTTTACCATTATTCTTTAATATCTTCTTAGCACATTTAAATACATCGTCAAGTTTTAGATAAATTTCATGTCTTGCAGCTGCCTTAACGTCATTTTCATTTATATTCATTTCACTATTATATTTAAAATACGGCGGATTGCAAGTAATAAGATCATATACGTCTGTTTCTGAATTCTTAGAAAACTCTTTTACATCTTCGTTTATAATGGTTATTCTTTCTTCTAAACCATTTACTTTAACGCTCTTAATGGCTAGATCATATACTTCTTTTTGTATTTCAACGCCTATTAAATTGCTATTTATTTTTGTACTTAAAAAAAGCGGAATTGGAGCATTACCCGTACAAAAATCCACTATCTTTTGTTTATTATTAACACTTACAAAGTTTGCAAGTAAAACAGAATCTATTGAAAAACTAAACCAGTCAGAGTTTTGAACTATTTTAAGATTATTATAATTTAAAAGCTCATTTATTACTTCCATCTAGATCAACCTCTGCCGTTATTTCTTCAGTATCAGATACTTTTATTTTATAATTACCTGCCAAAATGTTTAATTCGCTAACTCTTCCTTTTATTCCATTAACTTCTACCATTTCCCCTATTTTAGGAAATTTATCTTTATAATAGCTATAAGTTTCGTCTTCATAACCAAGACAACACAAAAGTCTACCACACGCACCATTTATTTTAGTAGGATTTAAAGCTATACCTTGGTTTTTAGCCATATTTATAGATACACTATTAAAATTAGTTAAAAACTCACTACAGCATAATGGTCTACCACAAGGACCCAAACCACCAATTTCTTTTGATTTATCTCTTACGCCTATTTGTCTTAATTCTATCCTTGTTTTATATTTAGCTGCTAACAATTTAGCTAGTTCCCTAAAATCTACCCTTTCATCAGCGATAAATTTAAAAATTAATTTTTTTCTATCAAATGTATAAGAAGCTTCAAATAATTTCATTTCCAAATTTTCTTTTTCTACCAAGTCTTTTGCATATATTAATGCTTTTTCAGCATCGCGAGTATTCTTATTATTTGCTTTTTCATCTTTTTCATTAGCTATTCTAACTACATCTTTAAGTGGTAAAAACACTTTTTCTTTAGGCATATCTAAAATATCAGTAACAGCCTTACCATACTGAACACCGCGTTCTGTTTCAACAATAACATTATCTCCAAGTTTTATATTTAATTTTCCAGGAGAAAAATAATATATTCTATTTGCATTATAAAAACTAATTCCTATTACTTTTACCATCTGTTATATCCCCTATTCCGATTAATAAATTACTCATAAATAATAACACATTTACATTGTACTCTATTTTTTCCATATTTTCTAAAATAAATGATATTTTTCTTGATATTACATCATTTTCATTTTTCTGCGCTAATGTTTTTAACTCATTTACTTCAAAATAAATACTTTTATTTTTTACTTTGTAATTAAGCATATCTTTATATAGTAATAACATTACGAGTAGCGCGCTATTTAATTTTTCTTTACTGTCAAAATTTTTAATAAAATCTTTTTTTAATTCTGCAAAAGCTTGTGATTTATAAAATTCTATTTTTTTAACAAAACTAACTACGTTATATATATCTTCTTCTTCTAAATTAGTTAATTCTTTAACAAAACCTATACCATAACTGGTTCTTATATTATTTATTTTAATAATTTGACATCTTGAAGCGATGGTTGGTATTACCGCATTTAAATTCGTTGTATTAAATACCGCAACTACATTGCTATCAGGTTCTTCTAAAAACTTAAGAATTGCATTAGCAGCAGCGCTATTTAAACTTTCGACATCATTAATTATATATACACCATTTTCACCTTCAATGCTCTTTGTATTGAAAGTATCTCGCAAATTTATTATCTTTTCTTTTTTAACCATTCCATTTTCCGGAAAAATGATTTTTAACTCTGGAAAATTACCATTATCTATTCTTTTACATATATTACACTTGTGGCATTTTGAAGTGTATTTATTAGGACAAATAAGAATTTTACTAAGCATTAAACTATAATTTCTTATTTCTTTACTAGATTCACCAAATAATAAATAACCTTGAGTATTATTGCCTGAATTGATAATTTTATTAAATATCTTGGTTAATACTGGTTGATTTTCAATATATATTTCCTCATTTTTCACTTCATACCACCTCATTTAATAATTAAGTAGTAAAAACATCGCCAAACCTATTATTCCAGGAACATCAAATAAACTTGCAATAATAATTGTTACTACATTAATAGGTATCATCAAATTAAGCGATGATAAAAAGGTATTGTATGCAAATAATAATACCATTCCTACTACTACTTTTTTTATAATTCTTAAAGCATTTTTAAACATATCTTCACCTCTACTAGAAAATATGTTAATTATTTATCAATTATGATACTTCACTTCTATTTTCTAAAGCCATTTCAAGTGTTAAAGCATCTAAATATTCCATATCCGCTCCTATTGGAACACCTTGAGCTATTTGTGTTACTTTAACATTCGTATTTTTAAGTAATTTAGTAATATATAAAGAGGTAGTATTACCTTCAATTCCTGGTCTTAGTGCCAGTATTATTTCTTTTATTCCTTCTGACTTAATTCTTTTTATTAACTTATCAATAGATAAATCATCTGGATTAACACCATCCATAGGTGATATTAAACCACCTAAAACGTGATATTTTGTTCTAAAAACACCTAATTTTTCAAAGATAAATACGTTTTTTTGATTTTCTACAACACAAATTGTATCTTTTTTTCTACTCTCATCCTCACAAATAGTACATTTGTTTGCCTCAGTTAAGCATCCACAATTTGGACAATTTGATATATTTTGTTTAATATTATATAAAATATTACTAAATTCCTTTAATTTATCTTCATCTAAATCAAGCATAGAAAAAGCATATCTTTCCGCCGTTTTAGCACCAACACCAGGCAATAATTTAAAATAATCTATTAATTCTTGCAAACTTCTTGGATAATTCATGATATTTCACCAATTAGAATAAGTCTCCAAAGGCTCCTGCTTGACTACCCATTTTGTCATTAATTTCTTTATTAATTTTATTAATAGCATCATTAACTGCTAATGTAATCATATCCTCTAATATTTCAATATCATCTTTTTCTAACTCATCAGATTTTATTTTTACAGAAATCACCTCTTTTTTCCCGCTCATTTTAACTTCTACTAATTCTGATTCCCCAATAAATTCCATAGCCTCTATTTTAGCCTTAGAATCCATAATATTTTTTTGCATTGATTGTGCTTGTTTCATTAAAGCTTGTAAATTCATAATTATCTCTCCTCCATTTCAATTAAATCACTAAAATCATTAACTGAATTACTATTATTTTTGTTTTTTAATTCTTCAAGAACTTTTTCTTCATCTATAAATTCTAAACCACCATTTTTTATTTTTTCTACGTATTTTGGTCTAATATCTTTCCAAAATGAATCGGATATATATACTATTTTAAAAGAATCATTATATATTTCCCTTAAAAGTTCCTTACTTATATCATATTCTTTTTCTATCCTATTTACTATAGAATCTAATGGTAATGTTATTATAATACCTTTTGTTGATGCTGCAACTGGTTTAGCGTCTTTAAGAATTCCTGCCACTAATTTATATTTTTCGTCAGTAAGATAATTTTCAACATTTTCCCACATTTCATTTATAAAATTAAGATCTGTTTTTGTTGCTTCTTTAAGTATATTATTAATTCTAATATTTTTTATTTTTAATAATATATTATTTTCTTTATTATCTAATGTTCCACGTGGAACATTAGTTTCTTTTTCTTTAAAATCTATTTTTTTATCAGTTTCACTCTGTTCAGATAACAATGTTTCACGTGAAACATTGTTTTGTATATAAGAAAAACTGTTAATTTTATCCATTAATTGTATTATTTGTACTTCGAAAGTCAATTCTTTTTGAAAATTAGCTTTAACTTTGTTTAAACTTTCTGATATAAAATCAATCATTATATATAATTGACTATCCGATAAGGAATCATATATTTTTTTATCAGCTTCATTAATACTTTCTTGATTGATATTTTTTTTATATAAAATACCTTTACGTATATAATTAATCATTTTTTCGCAAATTAATGCAAAATCCTTACCTAAAGATGAGTACTGTTTTATTTTATCAAATATAACTTCATAATTTTTATTAATAATATTCGTAAAAATTTCATTTACTTCCAAATCTGATATATTTCCAGATAATTCTTCTATATCTTTTTTTGAAACTTTACCTTCTGCAAATGTAGAAGCTTGATCCAACATACCTATCGCATCTCTCATTCCACCTTTTGAATTATTAATTATTTCATCTAAAGCATCATCATCAATACTTATATTTTCTTGATTTATTATATTTTGTAAACATAGTTTCATTTTATCAGCAGAAATACTTCTAAAATCAAATCTTTGACATCTAGATATAATTGTTGCAGGAACTTTTTGTGGATCTGTTGTCGCTAATATAAATATTATATATTCTGGTGGTTCCTCTAACGTTTTTAACAGTGCATTAAAAGCACCAATAGAAAGCATATGAACCTCATCTATTATATACACTTTATATTTAGACATTGAAGGTACTAAATTTACTTTACTCTTTATTTCTCTTATTTCATCAACACCGTTATTTGATGCGGCATCCATTTCTATTATATCTGGATTACTATTTTCGTTAAATGATTTACAATTTTCACATTCATTACAAGCATCACCATCTTTAGAATTTAGACAATTTATTGCTTTGGCAAATAATTTTGCACTACTCGTTTTACCAGTTCCCCTAGGGCCAGTAAATAAATATGCATGGCTTAATTTTTTATTTTTTATAACATTTTTAAGTGTTCTAACAATTGCATCTTGACCATACACTAATTCAAATGTTTTTGGTCTATATTTCCTATATAACGTTTGATATGCCATACACTCACCTCTTTGTATATTATAACATTTTAATACATAATTTTAAACTAAAAAACAATGTTTCACGTGAAACATTGCATATAACAAAAAAATATTTTGACGAAGAAATATTATCTTTTTTGTTTAAAAAAATTTTGTATTAAATTTAAGTATTCATCGTTTTTATAATTTATATAACTATATTTATCTTTTTGAATATTGATTTCTTTATTTTTTTCTACCAAAAAATATATTTTTTTTATTCTACTCAATTCAATTGCTGACATACACATTACACATGGTTCTAACGTAACATACATTTCACAATCATTTAAACGCCAATTTTTTAATTTCTTAGAAGCTTTTGAAATAGCTATTATCTCTGCGTGTAATGTAGCATTTTTTCTTTTTTCTACTAAATTATAAGCTTTAGAAATTGCCTTGCCATTTTTTACAATAACTGCACCTACTGGCACTTCCTTGTGTTTGTATGCTTTTTTTGCTTCTTTAATAGCTAATTCCATAAACTTTTCTTTCATTTTATCACCTATAAACTATGTTTCACGTGAAACATCGAATGAAATCAAAATAAAAGCACACACGAAAAGAGGCTATTAAGGCTGCTACCTCTCGGTCCTGACCTGGTTCTAACATTTTCGTTGTGCAAAAACATTTTATTATATTATTTAAAATTAATCAAGTATTATTAACTATGCCCAACGTGAAATATTACAACGTTTTTTTCTATTTTAAATTATGTTCCACGTGGAACATAAAAAGAGACTATTCACTAGCCTCTTCTTTATCTTCTTTTTCAACAACTGATACAGTAGATACTTTTTGTCCTTCTCTTAAGTTCATTAATCTAACACCTTGAGTAACCCTACTCATTCTTGATACTTTATCAGCAGAAATTCTTATTACAATACCTTGATCTGTGATTATCATTATATCTTTATTATCATTAATTGTTCTAAACGCTACTAAAGCACCATTCTTCTCAGTAATATTTAGTGTTTTAACTCCTTTACTGCCTCTATGAGTTAATCTGTATTCATTAATATCAGTACGTTTACCATAACCTTTTTCAGTTACTACTAGAACTTCTTGCCCTTCTTTTGCAATTTCACAACCAACGCAGTAACAATCTTCTATTAATTCAATACCTTTAACACCTGTTGCTGTTCTTCCCATTACCCTTATTTCATTTTCATTAAATCTAATCATTCTACCATTATTAGCAGCAATAACCACATCATCATTACCAGAAGTAAAGTGAACGGATAATACTTCATCATTTTCTTTTAACGTAACAGCTATCTTACCATTTTTTCTAATGTTTTCAAATTCAGATACATTTGTTCGCTTTATCAATCCGTTCTTAGTAGCTACTACTAAATATCTATTATCTTTACTACCGTTATCTAATAAAATACTATTTATCTTTTCATCTTTTTCAATTGGTAATAAATTAACTATTGGTAATCCTTTTGATTGTCTTGAAAATTCTGGAATTTCATAACCTTTTAATCTATATACCTTACCTTTATTAGTAAAGAACATAACATGATCATGAGTTTTACCAGACTTAAGAATTTCAACAAAATCTTCCTCGTTAGTAGACATACCTTTAATTCCTACTCCACCTTTATTTTGTAATTTATAAGTATCTCTAGCCATTCTCTTAACATAACCTTTATGAGTTAATGCAACAACTATATCTTCAACTGGAATTAATGACTCATCCTCAATAAAGTCAATAGCAGTCATATCAATAGAAGTTCTTCTTTCATCAGCATACTTTTTCTTAATTTCAAGCATTTCTTCTTTAATAATATCAAGTACTTTTTGTTCTGATGCTAAAATAGATCTTAAATTTTCAATTTCTTTTAGTAAATTATTTAATTCGTTTTCAATTTTATCTCTTTCTAACCCAGTTAATCGTCTTAGACGCATTTCTAATATACTATTACTTTGAATTTCATCAAGACCAAATTTAGTCATTAATTTTTCTCTAGCATCTTGGTCATCATCTGCACCACGAATAATTTTAACTACTTCATCAATATTATCCAAAGCTATTTTTAAACCTTTTAATATATGAACTCTTTTTTCATCTTCATTAAGTTCATACTTAGTTCTTCTTATAATAACTTCTTTTTGATGATCAACATATTTTGCAATAATGTCTTTTAATCCCAATGTTTTAGGAGTTCCATTATCAATTACTAAGAAAATTATTCCATAATTAACTTGGAAATTAGTATGTTTATATAAGTTATTTAACACGACTTGCGCATTAGCGTCCTTCTTTAGTGTTATTGTTATCTTTACACCATCTTTTAAATCAGTATGGTAGTCCGAAATTCCTTCGATTGTCTTATTATGAACAAGTTCTGCCACTTTATTTTTTAAATCTAAAGTATTTGTTCCATAAGGAACTTCAGTTATAACTATTTGATTACGATTTCCTGTTTCTTCAATAAATGCTCTACTTCTTATTGTTATACTACCTCTGCCTGTTTCGTAGGCTTTTTTAATACCTGAATTGCCTAAAATTATACCACCTGTTGGAAAATCAGGCCCTTTTATATAATTCATTAATCCGTTTACATCAATATCAGAATTATCAATGTACGCAATGCAGCCATCAATTACTTCTCCTAAATTATGTGGCGGAATATTTGTTGCCATACCAACAGCTATACCCATTGAACCATTTACTAATACGTTTGGTATTCTAGATGGTAAAACAACTGGTTCTGGACTAGTTTCATCAAAGTTTGGCATCATATCAACAGTATCTTTTCTTATATCTCTTAACATTTCTAAAGATATTTTAGATAATCTTGCTTCAGTATAACGATATGCTGCAGCGCCATCACCTTCAATGTTACCAAAGTTACCATGACCATCAACCATCATGTATCTTTGGTTAAAATCTTGAGCAAGTCTAACCATTGCATCATAAATAGATGAATCACCATGTGGATGGTAATGTCCCATAACATAACCAACTGTAGTAGCTGATTTTTTATGAGGTTTATCTGGAGTATTACCTTCTTCAAACATTGACCATAATATTCTTCTATGAACTGGTTTTAAACCATCTCTTAAATCTGGTATTGCACGAGATGTAATAACACTCATCGAATAATCAAGAAATGAAGAGGAAATTTCTTTTACTATATCGTTTTCTGCATGAGAATCTCTTTCGTGAAAAGTTCCACCAAATTCACTATTAGTTTCTTCTGTTTTTACTTCTTTTTCTTCTGCATTTTCCATTTATTACACCTCCTATATATCCAAATTTTTAACATATCGTGCATTAGCTTCAATAAATTCTCTTCTAGGTTCTACTTCTTCGCCCATTA
Organism: uncultured Bacilli bacterium; assembly: GCA_947589535.1. Lineage (GTDB taxonomy): Bacteria > Bacillota_I > Bacilli_A > RF39 > UBA660 > Aphodocola. Next base: position 26,159 of record CANQAS010000005.1, read on the forward strand.
ATTTACTAAACATAGCATCTGCTGATACACAGTCTTCAACTGTTATTTTTCTTAATACTCTTTTTTCTATATCCATTGTTGTTTCATTTAATTCTTCAGCATCCATTTCACCAAGACCTTTCATACGTGCAATTTCAGCTCTTTGACGGACATTTTCAGGTAGAGACGCTAAATAAGCATCTTTTTCTGCTTCATCAATTACATATTTACGAGTTTTACCGTGCATTATTCTAAACAATGGGGGTTGAGCTGCATAAACATGTCCTGCTTCAACAATCGGTCTAAAGAATCTATAGAATAAAGTAAGTAATAATACTCTTATGTGAGAACCATCAACATCCGCATCTGTCATTATTATTATTTTATCGTATCTTAATTTGCTTAAGTCAAATTCATCACCAATACCAGTACCAAATGCGGTAATAATAGTTCTTATTTCTTCATTTCCTAAAGCTCTATCTAGTCTTGCTTTTTCAACATTTAATATCTTACCTCTTAAAGGAAGAATTGCTTGAGTCATTGAATCTCTACCCTTTTTAGCAGATCCACCTGCCGAATCTCCCTCGACTATAAAGATTTCAGATACTTTCGGATCTTTACTTTTACAATCAGATAATTTTCCAAAAAAATTAGTTGTTGCCAAATCACTCTTACGAGTTATTTCTCTTGCTTTTTTAGCAGCATGTCTTGCACGAGAAGCTAGCATTGCCTTATTAACAATTATTTTAGCTTCATCAGGATTTTCAAGTAAAAATTTTTCAAATCCTTCAGCAAATACCTTATCTGCTAACTTTCTTACTTCTGAATTACCAAGTCTTCCTTTTGTTTGACCTTCAAACTGTGGATTTGGATGTTTACAAGATATAATCATAGAAATACCTTCTTTTACATCATCACCAGTTAAAGATTCATCTTTTTCTTTTAAAATACTTGCTTTTTTTGCATAACTATTTATAACTCTTGTTAAAGCACGTTTAACTCCCTCTTCATGAGTTCCACCATCATGAGTATTAATGTTGTTAACAAACGAGTAAATATTATCATTATAACCAGTATTGTATTGAAGTGCTACTTCAAAAAATACATTATCTTCAATACCTTCTAAATGAATAATGTCTTCGTGAATTGGAGTTTTACCTTGATTTATAAACTTAACATATTCTGAAATACCACCTTCATACATAAATGTCTCACCAGTTGTATCTTCTTCATCACGATCATCTCTTAAAGTAATACGTAATCCTTTATTTAAGAAAGCAAGTTCTCTTACTCTTACCTTTAAAGTTTCATAGTCATAAATGTCAGTATCAAAAATTTCTGGATCTGGTTTAAAAGTTACCCAAGTACCAGTTCTATTTTCTTCACAATTTCCAACAACTGTTAAAGGACTTGTAGTATGTCCACCATTTTCAAACTTTATTTTATGAATTTTTCCATTTTTATAAACAGTTACTTCTACCCATTTAGATAGTGCGTTAACAACTGATGCACCAACACCATGAAGACCTCCTGATACTTTGTATCCACCTCCACCAAATTTACCACCAGCATGAAGTACCGTATAAACAGTTTCTACTGTTGATATCTTTGTTTTGGGGTGAATATCAACTGGAATACCACGACCATCATCTTTTACGGTAATAGAATTATCTTTATTTATAATAATTTCAATATTATTACAGTAACCAGCTAAAGATTCATCTATTGCATTATCCACAATTTCCCAAACTAAATGATGCAATCCTTTTACATCAGTAGTACCAATATACATACCTGGTCTTTTTCTTACTGCTTCTAATCCTTCTAAGACCTGAATATCGGACGCATCATAGTGTTCATTATTTTCTGCCATAATCTAATCCTCCTTATTAAAAGTACCATTATCTACAATGTAGATATCAGACTTATTCTTTAAATCTTCATTTATATCTTTTATATCAGTAGTAGTAATAAATATTTGATCATCTCTTTTAAAATATTTAATTATATTATTTTTCTTAATTTCGTCTAGTTCACTAAAAATATCATCAAGCAAAATAATAGGTTTAGTATTTTTTTCTTTGATAAATACTTCTATTTCTGCAAGTTTTAAACTTAATATAGATAGTCTTTGTTGTCCTTGCGAACAAAACTCAGTTACATCTAAATCATTTAAATACATTTTAAAATCATCTTTATGACAACCTAAAAGAGTCGTTTTCTGAAGCAATTCATTCATAAATAACGAATTATATTTATCAAGTAGAAATTTCTTTAAATTATCTCTTTTTAAGTCTTCCTCATGAATAAAACTTTTATATTCTATTTTAAGACTACCCATTCCTGCAATATCTTCAAATACAGAACCCAAATTATTATTTATTTTATTTATAAAATCATATCTAATTTTTGCAAGCTCAATGTTTTTATCTACTAGTTTATCCGTTATGATGTTAAAATACATCCTATCAAACTTAGCATTATTCTTTTGTTTTAAATATTCATTTCTCTGCTTAAGAATCTGATTATATTCCTTAAGTAATAGTACATAATCATTTCTAAACTGAGAAAGTTCTATGTTTAAAAACTTTCTTCTAACCGCTGGAGACCCTTTAATTATCTCCAAATCATCAGGACAAAACATAATAACATTAAGTCTTGATAAATAATTGCTAATTCTTTTTTGAACTATATTATCTACCGAAACTTTCTTTCCCTTAGCATTTAATAAAATAGATAAAGTATGTGCTTTATTCTTATCATCCTCATATAGTCCTGATACTTTTGTATATAACTCTTTACTCTTTATTAAATTCATTTCATTATGTGTTCTGTGTGATTTTGTAATTGCTAGAAAATAAATACTTTCAAGTATGTTTGTTTTACCCTGGGCATTATTACCTATAAATATGTTTATATTTTTATCAAAATCAAACGAAATTTTAGAAATATTTCTAAAATTATTTAATTCAAGATTCTTTAAAAACATTATTTTGTGTTTTAACGCCCATTTAAACCACCCTAACCTATTTTCTATATACTACTACATACGTATACATTATACCATAAAATCGTCTTAAAAAGGCTAATTTTATTAAAAAAAGAAGTTTTTTATATATTTTTTCATAACTTTTAATAAAATAATTAAATAAAAAAAGAATCATACTTAGATTCTTTAAATACTTTTTGAAAATTTATCTATTCTTCTTGCTAAAACTGATTCTAAACGTGTAGATCTAAGTACTTGATTATCTATTATTGTGTATGATGTATGTAATTTTAATATTTTTCCACAAGAAAATCTAATTAAAACATCTTGTCCATCACCTTCATAATCTACAATATTGTTAAATGATAACCATGCACATGTAGAACGTCTAGGTGATTTTGTTGGAAAAAAGATAATTTTTTTACTTTCCTCTACTATTATTGGAGATTTATGGGTTATTCCTGTTAACTTTTTAGTACCACAAAAACGTCCTTCATAACTACTACCAAAAAATCTACAACTTTCATCTACTATTTTTAAAGATGATAAATTAATAATATAATCTCCATTTACCTCTATTACCTTACTTTTATTATCACTAATTGGTATTATAGCAAGTGTTTGTGCATTTATCTCATATTCATTCATATCCAAAACCTTCCCTTTCAAAAATATTTAGCATCTATTATCCATAAAATTTCTAAAAATATTGTCGGATTTTAGAATAAAAAATAAAAAATTATTTAATCATTGCACCAGCTATAAATCTTCCTTCTTTTTCATCTTTATTAATATAAACACATCTATAATGAGAAAAATAATTATTGTCCTTAGCTGTATCAATATAATTAACTTTTATATCCAATATTCCTTCATTTTTTAAAGAATCAACGAGATAACCAGATAAATCAATTTCATAATAATCTTTTTTAATTTCTTTTAAGAAAGGTCTCCAGCATTCAAACTTTAATTGTGAAGGCTTTTTTAATATATATGATTCCTTCTTTATTGATGGACCTAATACAACTTCAATATTACTAGAGTCTGTATTATATTTTTCTTTTAAGGTATTTATTATTTTCTTATGTAAATCTAATTCTATACTCTGCCATCCCATATGCGCAAATGCTAAAACATTATTTTTCTTATCAAACATAGCCATTGGAATACAATCAGCAAAATAAAGATATAAAAATATATTTGGTTCTTTAGTAATAATAGAATCTGTGTCTAATTCTAAACTAGATAAATCATTTTTATTTATAAAATCCTTATCTAAAATAAATATATTATCACTATAAGTCACTTTAATTTTTAATGAATTATTAATATCTATATTATTCTTATTAAAAAAATTTTTTTTATTTTGTAAAACAATTTTTTTGTCTCCAAACCTTGGTGCCATGTTACCATCTTTTTTGTTGGAATAAATAAATTTTAGTACCATATTACATCACCTTATTAAATTATATATTATTTTAAAATAAAAAACTAGTTTTTTGCTAGTTTAATAAGTCTTAATAGGTAATATTAATTGTAATAAAGTTTCATCTTTTTCATCATTTATTATAATAGGTTGAACATCATTACTTTTATTTTCACTAATTGGTATTATAGCAAGTGTTTGCGCATTTATTTCATACTCATTCATATCCAAAACCTTCCCTTTCAAAAATATTTAGCTCTGTTATCAATAAAATTTCTAAAAATATTGTCAGATTTTATAATAAAAAGAAGATGTTATTTCTTCTTTTCATACTTTTTCTTTAGATATTTACTTCTTTCTCTATTTCTAGAAATTAAGTTTTCTCTACTATTATATATATCAACTAATTCTTTTCTACAATTATCTTCTAAAAATTTTCCAATGCCTAAGTTAGAAAAACCTTTCTCACGCATTAATAAAACCAATTCATGGGTTTTGTTTGTATAATATTGAGAATTACTTATTACATTAACATATGACTTAAATATATTTTTATTAAACTCTATATTTTTCAAATAAAGTTTACCATCATTATATTTAATAAATTCTTCTATAGCATTTATAATTATATTTTTAAAACTTTCCGCATCCATGACATCATCCATGACATATTGTTTGTTAACAACTATAAGTCTATGGAATTTAGTTCCTGCTACAAAATTATTATCATCTACAAATAACTTTGCTATTGTTTTTGATCCCATATACATAGTTTGAATTTCAAAACCATTTTTTTTAATATATTTTAAAGTATCTGCAATCACATCTTTGTTGTATAATTTATCAATCTCCATATCATGTAATTCAGAAACTCCTATATCAAATTTTTGGGTAAAATTATTTTTAATAATTTTTTTACCATTATATGGTTGTAAAAGTTTATAATTTTCATCTATTAATCCAATTTTCATTAAACTTTCTTTAATCTCTTTTTTTGCTACTTCTGGATTTGTGTTATATAAATCTTTAAGATAAGCTAAATATTGTTTCATTTCTTCTATTAAAATATACTTATTTTTATACTTTGGATTTTTAGGATTATATTCATTAAAAAAGGTTTTATCTGTTGATTTAATCATATTAAAATTCCTTTCTTATTTAATTATACCATGCAGTAAATAAGAAAACTAGCTTTTTGCTAGTTTAATAAGTCTTAATAGGTAATATTAATTGTAATAAAGTTTCATCTTTTTCATCATTTATTATAATAGGTTGAACATCATTATTAAATTTTAATATTACGTTTTTACTTTCAACCGTTCTAATAGCATCCATCATAAATCTAGATGAGAAAGCTATCTTTATATTTTTATCATTATTTTTTTCTACGTCAATCTTTTCTTCTACTCTACCTATTTCAGGAGAATTAGATGAAACAATAACTTCTTTATCTTCACATTCAAATTTAACAATGTTTTTATCTTTTTCACTAGTAAGTAATGATGCTCTATCTATTACGTTATAAAATTCATTAGCATTAGCTTTTACTTCAAGTTCAAATGATGCTGGAATTAATCGATTAACATCTGGAAATGTTCCAGAAAGTACCCTGCTTTGAAATAATGTATTATCAAATTTAAATAAAACTTTATTAGTAAAGATATGCATTTCAATATTATCATCTGTTTCTTCTAATATCTTAGTCAATTCAATTAAGTTTTTACCAGGTATTACAATGTTTAATTCTTCATTTACTTTAGTACCTAATAAAGTATACTTTTTAGCAAGTCTATATGAATCAGTTGCTATTGCTTCTAATTTATCTTCAAATATCTTAAAATTTATACCAGTAAGTATTGGTCTTGTTTCTTGTGTTGATACTGCAAATGATGTTTTATTAATTAAATTTTTAAATTCTGATTTTTTTAATATAATTGGATCCTTCTTTTCTTCTATGTTTAAATTAGGAAATTCAGAAGATTCCATACAGTTTAAATTAAATTCAGAGTTTCCACATGAAATTAATACTTTTATATTATCTAAAAGTTCAATACTAACTATTCTACCTTCTAACTTTCTTATTATTTCTAATATATATTTACCTTGTATAACAGTACTTCCTGTTTCTGTTACTTCTTCTAATTTACTTTTATCAACAAATGTTTCAATACTTATATCATTATCACTGGCACTTAGGAATAAACCTTCACTAGTTAAATTAAATTTTATACCTGATAATACAGGAATTAAGTTTTTACTTGATAAAGCTTTACTTACTTGTGATAAACTATGAAGTAAAACTTCTTTTCTAATACTAAATTTCATAATTTTTTTCTCCTTTATTATATAATGTATTTTTATTATTACTGTGGATAATGTGGAAAAGTCTAATTTTCTTTATATTTTAAGGAAAATTCTTTCTTTTTAATCCACATACCCTGATGAAAAATACCCCTTTATTCCACAAGTTATTTTATTTTACTTTTTAAAGTGTCTATTACTTCTTTAAACTGTGGATTAGTTTTTAGTTCATTATCTATCTTATCCACAGAATGCATGACCGTTGAATGATCTCTTCCACCGAATTGAATTCCTATTTTTGGGAAAGATTCATCAGTTAATGTTCTACATAAGTATATTGCCACTTGTCTTGGAAATGCTATATCTGCCTTTCTTTTCTTTGATTTAATATCTTCAACCGTTATATTGTAATATTCAGCAACTACTTGTTGTATTTTTTGAATATTATTTTTAACAAATGAAGACTTAGATAGGTAATCTTTTAAAGCTTCAATTGCTAAGTTAAGGTCTATATTATTTGTGTTAAACATTGCTGCGTAAGCGATAACCCTTGTTAAAGCTCCTTCCAGTTGTCTAACATCGGAATCACAGTTATTAGCAATGTAAGCGATAACATCATCACTTACCTCTCCTTCCATGTTTTGACCTATTATTTTCTTCTTTAATATTTCAACACGCATTTCATATTCTGGTGGATAAATATTAACGCTTAATCCCCAGTTAAATCTTGTTCTTAACCTATCTTCTAATTTCTTTAAATCATCAGGAGATCTATCAGAAGAAATAATAATTTGTTTATTATCATCATATAAATTATTAAAGGTGTTGAAAAACTCTTGTTGTGTTTGAGTTGCACCACCTAAAAACTGAATATCATCAATTATTAGGACATCTACCCCACGATATTTATTTTTAAAACTATCAATGTAACTAAAGTTTGTACCAGATTCGTCTTTCTTATTTAAATTAAGAAAGTCCGAAATAAATTGTTCACTAGTTACGTATAGAACCTTTTTATTTGAATTTTCAATAATGAAATTACCAATCGCATGCATCAAATGTGTTTTTCCAAGTCCACTACTACCATAAATAAATAAAGGATTATAGGTTTTACCTGGATTTTCTGCAACTGATACAGCAGCCATGTAAGCAAATTTATTACTCTCACCTGTTATAAAAGAGTCAAACGTATATTTAGGATTAAGATTTGATTTTTCTGGTGTATTAAGCGGAACTCCTATGTTTTCCATAGGAATATTTACTGGATCTTTAACTTCATCTTCAAAAACGAATTCAAAATCAAAGCTAGTATTAGTTATTTCACTAAATACATCAGATATTGTTTGGTACCAAGTTTCTTGCAAACTCTTTTTTTGTAATGGTGAGTCTACAAGTATTTTAGCAACATTATTATCAAGTGATACTAGTTTAGTATTTTTAAACCAAGTATCATATGACAGGTTAGATATCTTTGGTTTAATTTTTTCAAGGAAATTATCCCATAGACTATCTATGTTCATAATACCCTCCTTTCCCCCTATAAAACGAGCTATTTACATATATTTTACCAAAAAAACTGTGGAAAAACAACGTATATTATGTAAATATATTTTTCCACAACAGTTTTCCACAACTATTTTTGTTTTATATCAACAAAAAATGACAAAATCCACCTTTCCACAAAAATATTTATTAACATGAAATTTATTAACATATAATACTTTTCCACAAGTTGTTAATAATTAGTTTATTTATTATATAATATATAAAAAAATAAATGAAAATCTGTGGAAAAGTATGTTATTAATTTTTTTTTAAATATTTATAATTGTTGAAAAATTATTGTTCAATATTTTAAAAAACATGCATATTTGCTAAAATAAATATAAAAAAGATATATTGTGGAAAGTATGTCTAACTTTCAAAAAATGCTAAAACAATTAAATGCTCCATATAAAAAAAGAATATGAAGTTTTTAGTAATGTAATACATAAAAGTAAAGATGCATCGGTGTTTTTATATTCTGATATTGATTATATAGTAAAATATGAAAATAAAATGATATAACATTTATTTTATAAAAGAATAATTGTAACTGTATATTAAAAAGGTTGACAATTATAAAAATTAACCTTATAATATTCGTGTTTATAAAAAAGAAAAACGAAAAAAGTTGGAGGTGGAAATATGAAAAGAACTTTTCAACCAAATAATCATAAGAGAAAAAAAATTCATGGTTTTTTTGCTAGAAAATTAGCAGGAACTGGTGTAATGAACAAAAGAAGAGCAAAAGGACGCAAGAAATTATCAGCATAATTCCACTTATATTTATAAGTGGTTTTTTGTTATTAGAAAGGTGGTAAGCGTATGAAGAAGATTAATATAGTTAAAGAAAAAAAAGATTTTGATAAAGCTTTTAAATTAAGAAATCAAATAAAGAGTAAATACGCTTATATATATATTAAGGATAATGATGTTAATGTTCCTAGGTTTGGTATATGCGTTTCAAAAAAATTAGGAAAGGCACATACTAGAAATTTATTAAAAAGAAGAGTAAAGGATATAATCGATAAATCTAAGTTGCAATTTAAATCTAAAGATTATATAATTGTATTAAAGAAAAGTGCTAGTTGCGCTGAGTATTTAGAATTAAAAGAAGATTTAATTCAGGTATTTAAAAATTTATAAAGGAGAATAGCTAGATGAAGAAACTTAGAAAAATAAGTAAAGTATTGATAGTTTTTTTACTAGTTTTTTTATTAACTGGTTGTACTAAACAGTTAACAGTTGAAAAAATTAATAATAAAGGTAAAAAAACAAAAACAGTTGTAAGATATATAAAAGGTAAGGAAGCAACAGGTCAATCATTAACAGAAAACATATTATGTAGGCCTGAAAACAAAGAATTAGTAAGTCTATATAACGAAAATGGTGTTAAGACTGATAAATTAACAGAGTGTTCTAAATTTATTCCAAGTATTAAAGCAAGTGAAGGGTTATGGGATAATATTTTTATTAAACCACTTTCATGGGTAATTTTAAAGTTAGGATATTTAGTTAAGAACTTTGGTTTAGCAGTTATGCTTGCAGGGCTTTTTATAAGATTAATATTATTTCCTGTTACTAAAAAAAGTGCAATGCAATCTGAAAACATGCAAAAAGCTCAACCAGAACTTCAAAGACTAGAAAAAAAGTATGCTAATAAAACTGATGATCAACAAGCAATGATGCAAAAATCTCAGGAAATGATGGCAATATATAAGAAGTATAATATTTCGTTATTTTCTGGTTGCATAGTAGCATTTATTCAATTACCATTGTTTATTGCATTTTTAGAAGCAATAAATAGAACACCAGCTATATTCGAAGGAAACTTTTTAGGATTGCAACTTGGTACAACACCATGGTTTGCATTGGCTCAAGGAAAGATTTGGTATATAATAATTCCGATAATTGTATTTTTAGTAACATTATTTTCATTAAAGAATAGTGGAAGTCAATTATCCGATGATTCTAACAATCCTGCGATGGGATCTACTAAAATGATGATGAACATGATGGTTATAATAATTACAATTAGTTCATTTCAATTATCAACCGCAATTGGATTATATTGGATAGTATCAAGTTTATTTACTATTATTCAAAATGCGTTAGTAAAAAAAGGAAGTGGTAATAGTGCTAGAATTAAAAAGTAAAACTTATGAAGGTAAAAATAAAGATGAAGTTTTAAATAAGGCATTAGCAGAGCTTAATGCTTCGGAAACAGAAGTTTATTATGATGTTAAAGAAGAAGTTTCAGGTGGTTTATTTAAATCAAAAAGATATGTAGTAAATGTAGTTTTAAAAGAAGACGTAGTTGAATACATTAAATCTTATTTAAAAGAAATCACATCTTTAATGGGAATAGAAGTTGAATTTGAAACTCAAAAAAGAGAAAATTACATTAAAGTTAATATGATATCTGATAATAGTTCTATATTAATAGGTAAAAATGGAAGAACAATGTCATCATTACAAGACTTACTAAGACAATCTATTCAAAGTAAAATAGGATCTAGAGTAAACGTAATATTAGATACGAATGATTATAAAGAAAAGCAACAAAGAAATATAGAAAAATTAGCCATTAAACTTGCTAAAGATGTTGTAAAAACAGGAATAGAAGTTAAAATGGATAGAATGAATTCTTTTGAAAGACGACTTGTCCATAATAAACTAACTAATTTTAAAGGTGTTACAACGGAAAGTACTGGGGAAGAACCTAATAGATGCGTAGTAATTAAGCCGGTAGAGAAATAAATATATTTCTCTTTTTTTTAATTTATATAGTATAATAAATGGGAATGGGTGGTAATATGGCATTAGAAAAAATAAAAAAGTTTTTTGTTGCTAGTACATGTGGTGTTATAATTATTGGATCCATTGCTGGGTGTACCAACTATGAATTACATAAAAGTAATCCGTTTAATGGTAGTGAGATTTCTTGTAGTGACTTTTTAATTGATTTAAAAGTAGAGAGAGCCATAGATGATATTTTTAGTGAATCTCAAGATTTTAACATAAAAAATATGTCTGAGAGTGAACTAAAGGCGTATTTATTATATGATGCTATTATTAATAACTCGAATTTAAAAGAAGAAGAAAAACAGAAATTTGCTTTTTTAATTGATGAGTGGAAAAATAATGAATATTTAGATTATGAGACATTGTATAAAAGATTAAATACTTTAAAAATAGAAAGAAATGTTAATTTTAAAGGTACAAATATTTTAGAACAATATGATAGAAAACAAAATATAATTAGACTATCAGAAGTTGATAAAAATATATATCAAACAAAAGAAGAGCAAGAAAAAAGATATAATCAAATACTTAGTAGAACTACACACGGTGGAGGGCATTCTACTAGAACTAGTGAAATAAAACAAGGTGAAGAATGGCTAGAAGAAGCATATTGTAGTATCATAGATGCAGAAGCAACAGGATTAGATTGGGATTATAGATTATGTACAAATACGGTTAGGTTTTTATGTGAAATATTAGGAAGGGAAGAAGGCGCAGACGTAGTTCGAGAAGCTAGACAAAAAGGTGATATAACTATTTTAACATCAGCACTAACCAATAAAGGTATTTCTGAAAGTATCTGCATAGAATTATATGAAATAGAAGAGGCATATAAAGATTTAACTCAGGAATTATCATCTGATAAAGTAAAAGAAAAAAGATTAGATTTATCAAATAAAGCTGCTAGTATACTTGCGCAAATGTATGATATTGTAAATAATTTTCCTGATAAAGAAACATATAATGTTAAAATATTGCTTTCTGCTATAAAAAAAGACCATAAATTAGATTTAAGTAAGTATAAATTTTATTATTTTAATTCGGAAAAAAAAGAATTATATCCTAATTTTGTTATGGTAGATGGTAATTATATAATTTATTATGAGGATTATATGATGTACGAATATAAAATTAATGAGGATAATGAAGAAACTTTAGTTACTGCGGAAAGTATTTCAGATAGAGATACACTAGATTATGCTTTAAGTTATTCAAACTTAAAAGAAAGGAGATAATGCTTATGAATGATACTATAGTTGCAATATCAACCGCTTTAGGAGAAGGCGCAATTTCTATTATTAGAATATCTGGTTGTGACGCTATTAGTATAGTTAATCCTTTATTTAAAGGTAAAAATTTAGAAAAAGTCAAAAGTCATACCATAAATTATGGACATATTGTATATAAAAACGAAATAATAGATGAGGTATTACTATCTATAATGAAAAAACCTAAAACTTATACTAAAGAAGATGTAATAGAGATAAATACCCACGGATCAATTGCGGTTGTTAATAAGATAATGGAAATATTATTACTTAGTGGTTGTAGGCTTGCAGAACCAGGTGAATTTACAAAAAGAGCATTTTTAAACGGAAGAATAGATTTAACAGAGTCGGAAGGAGTAAAGGATTTAATTAACTCGCAAACAGAACTTGAAAGAAAAATGGCAGTTAATGAGCTATCTGGTAAAGTATCTACTTTAATTACCGATTTAAGGGATAAAATAGTAGCTTTAATATCAAATATCGAAGTAAATATTGATTACCCAGAATATCAAGACATAGAAGTAGTTACAATTGATAAAATAAAAGCGGAAGTTTATAATATGCTAGGTCAATTAAGAAAAATACTTAAACTATCAGAAGATGGAAAAGTAATAAAAGATGGTATTAAAACCGTCATTTTAGGTAAACCAAACGTAGGTAAGTCAAGTTTATTAAATGCTTTATTAGAAGAGGAAAAAGCCATTGTAACAGACATTAAAGGAACAACTAGGGATATTGTTGAAGGAAGTATTATAATAGGTGGCATAAAGCTTAACTTAATTGATACGGCAGGTGTTAGAGCCTCTAGTGATGTAGTGGAAAAAATAGGTATAGAAAAAAGCATTAGCTTAATAGATGAAGCAGAATTAGTACTTTTGGTACTTGATTCTTCTGAAGAACTATCAAGCGAAGATAAGTTTTTACTTGATAAAACAAAAAATAAAAAAAGAATAGTAATAATGAATAAGAATGATTTAGAAAATAAAAATTTGTATGACGAAGAAGTAATTAGAATAAGTGCTAAAGAAAATATTGGAATAGAAGAAATAAAAGAAAAAATAAAAGAATTATTTAACATAGGTGTTTTCTTAGGTAAGAATTTAACTTTCTTTACTAACGCAAGACAAATTGCCTTACTTAAATCTGCAATTGAATCTTTAGAAGAAGCTAAAAAAGGAGCTGAAGAAAACAAAGAAATAGACATGATAGAAATAGATTTAAAACTTGCCTGGGAGCGTTTAGGTGATATAATAGGTGCTAATTACACAGAAGAATTAATAGATAATTTATTTAGTAAGTTTTGTTTGGGGAAGTAGGTAAATAACGTGATAGAGATAAATGAAATAGAAAAAATTTGTATAACATTGTGTTATGATATTGATATAGCATTAGATAATTTTTTGAACTATTATGATTGGAAAAAAAATGTTTTAGATAAAAAACAAGATTATTATTTTGACTTGTATGAGCAATTAATTACAAGAATAACAAAAGATTTATTTAAAAAAGATAATATAGAAGTAATTTATATAAATGATAAGTTAAATGATAAACTGGTAAATATATTTATTAATCTAATAAGAAAAGAAATATATAATACGGGATTGAAAATATTTTTTAACATAGATGAAAAAAATATTTATATATGGTACGAAAATTCAATAAATAATGAGCCTTATTATATAGAAGATGAAAAAGAAAAACAAGTATTGAAATCATTAAATTATAAAACTAAATATGATAAAAAAGAGTGGTAAAATATAAAAATATTAGTAAATGTAGTATTATTAAAAAAATAAAATAACATGTATGAAAAAGTATTAAAAGAAGGTGATAAAAAGTGAAATATGACGTTATAGTTGTTGGGGCAGGTCATGCTGGATGCGAAGCAGCACTTGCTAGTGCAAGATTAGGTAAAAAAACTCTTCTTATAACAATTAACATAAATAATATAGCAGATATGCCATGTAATCCTTCTATTGGAGGTTCTGCTAAAGGTATTGTTGTAAGAGAAATTGATGCATTAGGCGGAGAAATGGGTCGTAACGCAGATAAAACCCTTCTTCAAATTAAAATGCTTAATTCGTCAAAAGGCCCAGCAGTAAGAAGTTTAAGAAGTCAAGCTGATAAAGTAACATATAAAAAAGAAATGTTAAAAACCTTAAATAATACTAAGAATTTAACAATAAAAGAATCCATAGTGGCAGACCTTTTAGTTAATAATAACAAAATAATTGGAATTACTACAGAAGATGGAGAAACCATTAATTGTGATGCTTGTATATTAACGACAGGAACTTATTTAAAAGCAGACATATTAGTAGGAGATAATAGAACACCAGAGGGTCCACATGGAGAAAAAAGAGCTAATTTCTTAAGTGATAACTTGGAAAAGTTAGGATTTAAACTACTAAGATTAAAAACAGGAACACCTCCTAGAATAGAAAGATCATCAATTGATTTTTCTAAATTAAAACGTGAAGATGGTGATGATGAAGAGTTGATTTTTAGTTTTGATAACATAGCATATTATGATTATAAGAATCAAGAACCTTGTTATTTAACTTATACGAATGAAAAAACACATAAGATAATAATGGATAATTTAGATAAATCTGCTATGTATGGTGGATTCTACGAAAAGCTAGGTACTGGTCCTAGATATTGTCCTTCAATAGAAGATAAGGTAGTTCGTTTTAAAGATAAAGAAAGACACCAATTATTCTTAGAACCAGAAAGTATGTATTATGATGATATATATTTACAAGGTTTTTCAACTTCTATGCCTCATGATGTACAAGAAGATATGGTTCATTCTTTAAAAGGATTAGAACACGCAAAAATATTAAAATATGCGTATGCTATTGAATATGATGCAATTGATCCATTACAAATTAAACCATCACTTGAAACTAAGGTGATAGAAAACTTATTTACTGCAGGTCAAATAAATGGAACATCAGGTTATGAAGAAGCTGCAGGTCAAGGTATTATAGCAGGTATTAATGCTAGTTTAAAATTAGATAATAAAGAACCTTTAATATTATCAAGAAGCGACGCTTATATTGGAGTATTAATAGATGATTTAGTAACTAAAGGAACGATTGAACCATATAGATTACTTACTTCAAGAGCAGAATTTAGATTACTTTTAAGAAGTGATAATGCAGATTTAAGATTGAGTAAAAAGGCATATGAAATAGGATTATTAAGCGAAGAAAGATATAATGTATTATTAAATAAAATACAAGAGATAAATGAAATAGAAGAAGAAATAAAAAATATAACTTTTCCAGAAGAAAAATGTAATCTATCTGATTATTTAAAAAGACCAGAAGTAAAGATTATAAATTATATTGATAGATTTAGTAAGTCTTACAGTAAAGAAGCATTAGAACAAGTAGAAATTAATCATAAATATGAAGGTTATATTGCTAAAGCTAAAAAAGAAGCTGAGAAAATGATTAAATTAGGTAAAAAACAAATACCAGATGATATTGATTATTCAAAAGTGAATAATTTAGCTACTGAAGCAAGACAAAAATTAGAAAAAATAAGACCTAGAACAATAGACCAAGCAACTCGTATTAGTGGTGTTAACCCATCTGATATAGCAATATTAATGGTTTACTTAAAGAGGTTTTATAATGAATAAAGAAGAGTTTATAAGTGCTTTAAAAAGCTTAAATATAAATATGACCGATAAGGTATTAACGGATTTAGATACTTACTATAAAATGTTAATTAGCTATAATAGTCATACTAATTTAACTAGAATAACTGAAGAAAACGAAGTATATTTAAAACATTTTTATGATAGTTTAACTTTAGTTAAAGCTATAAATTTAAATAATCAAACCTTACTTGATATAGGTACAGGTGCAGGCTTTCCAGGTCTAGTATTAAAAATAGTATTTCCTAATTTAAAAGTAACTTTAGTAGATTCATTAAATAAAAGAATTACGTTTTTAAAATCAGTTATAGAAAAATTAAACTTAAAAGATATTGAGGCTATTCATACTAGGGCAGAAGAATACGTTTTAAATAAAAGAGAAAGTTTTGATATAGTAACATCAAGGGCTGTAGCAAATATGAGTATATTATCAGAATTATGCATTCCGTTTGTAAAAATTGGTGGATACTTCATATCAATGAAAGCAGATAGTAAGGAAGAGTTAAAAATAGCAGAAACGGCAATAAAAACACTAGGAGGTGTGTTAAAAGATAACATTATTTTTAAACTACCTCATGACGCAGGAACAAGAACTCTAATAAAAATAGAAAAAATTGTGAAAACAAGTGTTAAATATCCTAGAAAGTTTAATGAAATTAAGAAAAAGCCATTGTAATAGTGACTTTTTTATTGTATTATTTAATTAAAGATAGGGGATGGCAATATGTTTGGAAATAATGATCAAAATTTTAATAATAATTTTAACAATAACAATAATAATTATAATGGAAATTCTATAATGAATAATAATCAGAATTTTAATAATTCTAGTTATAATGGTATTCCATCTTTTGAAAATAATAATCAAAATATGAGTTACCCAGGTTCTATGCCGAACTCTACATCATATCAAAATATGATGCCTGGTTTTACTAATCCAGGTATGATGGAACAAACTTTAGATATTCCACCAGTTCTTGAGCCAATAAAGCCACTTTCTGATACTAATAATACTGTTGCACCAAGTATGGATGCATTAAATCCAATGAACATAATGCCGGAGACTTTACCACCCCAACAACCCCAAACACCATTATCTGTTGGAACAATGGAAAGTAATAACTTTAATTATAATACCGAGCCAATTAATGGACAGCCAAATTCAATTGAATTAAATGCGTCTATAAATAATAATTATACTGTTAATAATCCTTTATCAGGAGAGCAGATAAATAGTACGCCATTGGGTATGCAATCACTAAATAATTATAATCAAACACCAGTAAACCAACCAGTAAACGCCCCTCAAATGCCTCCGCAAGATTTATCACAACCATTTTCAAATGGTTATAATAATATATCATCTGTTTCATCTGTAGATAATCAATTTAATTCTCCTTTATCAAATGATGTTCCTTTAGAATATCCAAAAACGGAACAATCAGATATTACGACTTCTCCACTAGAAAGTACTGAAACATTACCACATAATCAGGTAGAAGAAGTTTCAAATCAAAGCGTTTCTGATTCTCTAACAGATCAGACTAACAATTTAGAACCTCAAGCTGATTTAAATGAAGATGAAGATTATGACTCAAGTGATACCTCATCTGGTAATGTTGAAATTTCTGATATTAAATTATCAGATGATAATATGGAGGAAGATATAAATAATTTGGGATTAGATTCAAGTTACACGGAACCAGATATGTTAGAAATTATGGATTTAGAATCACCTGATGAAACATCTAACATAGATAAAAAAATAGTTGAAGAAAAAGAAGATAATTTAGAAACCGAAGAAAATATAACAGACGATGCAGAATCTGATTTACCAAAAACGTTAGATATTAAAAGTAGCATTGAGCAATTAAAAAAGCTTATTGATAAAATAAAATATTCAGGTATTAAAATTGAATTAGAGGAATTCGATTTTGAAGAAATGTATCAATTAGTAATTAAAATAAATAAATAAGGTTATTTATAATAGCCTTTTTTTGATATAATACTAATAGTAAAGTAAATAATAATTTAAGGAGGAAAATTTATAATATGAAAATAGGTATAGCAAATGATCACAGAGCATACGAAGTAAAAGAACAATTAAAAAAATTATTAGAAGATTATGACATCATTGATTATGGTTGTTACTCTAATAAGAGAACAGATTATCCTAAATATGCAATAACTTTAGGTAATGCCATAATAAATAATGAAGTTGATTTAGGTATAGCTATGTGTGGTACTGGAATTGGAGTATCAATTGCATGTAACAAAGTAAAAGGTATTAGATGTGCAAAAATTGATAATAAAGACGAAGCAAAATCTGCTAAAGAGCATAACAATGCCAATGTTTTAGCCTTTAGTGCTCAGGTTCATACAGCAGAAGAAATAAAAGAAATGATTGATATATTTATTAATTCGACATTTTCTTCAGATCCAAGTTATAAAATAAGAATAGAGCAAGTAGAAAAATACGAGGAAACTAATGAATATTAAACTTATTTTGTATTGTATTTTTATTCCGTTTAGTATATGGATAATAACATCAACAAACATAGATAGAATATTTAAAAAAAATAGTATAATGCAAATACATTCATTTTACTTAGCATTATCTTTATGCTTATCTTATTTACTAGTGAACTTTTTTGTTGATATTTATAGTACCATTAGTCTTCTGTGAGGAGGATGTTATGAAAAGAGTTTTAATTCTTACATTAGTAATTATTTTAATACCACTTTTAATAGTTGGAATAGATCATAAAGAAGAAATAATATATAAAATAAAATATGGAAGTATAAATAATAAAATAATAAAAGTAAAAAGAATTAGTACTGGAAATATAGAAGAGGTACCATTAGAAAAATATGTACTTGGAGTAGTAGCAGGTGAAATGCCTGCTTCATTTAATATTGAAGCATTAAAAGCACAAGCTGTAGCATCAAGAACATATGCTTTAAAAAAGGCAGAAGGTAATAAAGAATATGATGTAGAAGATAGTACGAATAACCAAGTATATGTAGATGATAATAAAATGAAAGAAAAGTGGCAAAATAAATATGATGAATTATTAAAAAAAATAAAAAAAGCCGTTGATGAGACTAATGGTGAAGTTCTTTTATATAATAATGAACTAATAGATGCTATGTTTTTTTCTACTAGTAATGGTTATACTGAAAATAGTTATGATGTTTTTTCGTCATCAGTACCATATTTAGTAAGTGTAGAATCTAATTGGGATAAAACAGAATCACCTGTTTTTGCCAGTACTAAAGAAGTGACCAAAAAGGAGTTTTTGTTTAATATAGGATTAGCAGATAGTAATACTATTGATATAACTAATATTGAAAGAACTAAAACAGGAAGAGTAAAAAATATAACAATTAATAAAAAGGTGTTTAAAGGAACGCAAATTAGAAGTATATTTGGTTTAAAATCAACAAGTTTTACTATAAATATTAAAGACGATATAGTAACTTTTAATGTAAATGGATATGGTCATGGTGTTGGAATGAGCCAGTATGGAGCAAATGGAATGGCCAAAGAAGGATATAATTATAAAGAAATATTAAAATATTATTATCAAAATTCGGATATAAAAAAAATAAATTAATGTATAAAATCTCTTGTTTTGTAAAAACTTAAAATGAGAGGTGAAAAAAATGAAAAAGAAAAAATTAAAACCATTTGTAAAAAAGACGATGGTATTAGTAGCATTACTTGCGGTTGGTATTGGTGTAACAGCTTTAATAAACAATAAAACAGTGACTGTTTCTAGTATGAAAGATGATTTTACTTATGTAAATGATTATATTTTTGATAGTTATTATCCAGTAGTAAATAGCGATGAGAAGATAATAAGACCATATAATAGTGAAGCAGTGACAATCTATAAAAACTTTTATGATAAAGACGCAACAGAAGAAGAACAAAAGAATTCAATTGTTTATCATGAGGGAATATATATGCAAAATTCTGGTGTAGATTATAAATCAGATGAGCAATTTGATGTTACATCATCATTATCTGGTACAGTAACTAAAATATCAGATGATACTTTACTTGGAAAAACCGTTGAAATAAGAAATTCAAACGAAGTAATAACATTATATCAATCATTAAGCGAAGTTTCAGTTAAAAAAGGAGATACAGTTACTCAAGGTCAAATAATAGGAAAGAGTGGAGCTTGTACTTTAAATGATGAAGTGAAAAATGGTTTGCATTTTGAAATGTATATGAATGGTGGAGTAATCAATCCAGAAAAATACTATGATAAATCAGTAAAAGAAATAGTAAATAATTAATTATTTGAATTTATATGAAATATAAAGATATTGGAATTGATTTAGGCACTACAAACATACTCATATATGTAAAAGGAGAAGGTGTAATACTTTCAGAACCTTCAGTGGTAGCTGTAAGTAAGGATAATAATAAAGTTCTAGCAATCGGAACAAATGCTTATGAAATGCTTGGTAGAACACCTGGTTGTGTTACTACAATAAAGCCATTAAAAGATGGTGTTATTGCAGATTTTGATAAAACAGAGATAATGTTGGATTATTTTATAAAAAAAATAATGGGGAAAAGTTTTTTTGTTAAACCAAGAATATTAATATGTTGTCCTTCAAATATAACACAAGTGGAAAAAAACGCAATAAAAGAAGTAGCAGAAAGAACAGGAGCGAAAAAAGTATATTTGGAAGAAGAACCAAAAGTTGCAGCAATAGGTGCTGGATTAGAGATTGGCCTACCAAGTGGTAATATGGTTATAGATATAGGTGGTGGCACAACTGACATAGCAGTAATAAGTTTAGATGGAATAGTATATAGTGAATCTTTAAAGGTTGGCGGAAATAAATTCGATGAAGATATAATTAAGTATATTAAATCTAAGTACAAATTACTGATAGGTGAAGTAACCGCGGAGCAAATAAAAATAAACATAGGTACAGTTGGCAATAAAGAAAAAGAAATGAAAATAATGGGAAGGGATCTTTTAACAGGCTTACCACAAGCAATAATCATAAAATCACAAGAGATAAAAGAATCATTTAAAAGTAGCGTAGATATGATAATTCATGCTGCTAAAGTTGTATTAGAAAAAATATCACCTGAATTATCAGCGGATATAATTTCAAAAGGAATTGTTCTAACAGGTGGTGGGGCATTATTAGATGGTATCGATAAACTTATAGAAAAACAACTAAAAGTGCCAACTAAAATAGCAGATGATCCATTAACTTGTGTGGTAAAAGGAACAGGTATTATATTAGAAAACCTAGCATAAAGGAAATTCATTAGAATTTCTTTTTTTATGATATAATATATTAGGTGATGCTAGTGATAAATTTTATAATGTGTGATGATAATAGATATGTAAGAGATTTGAATGAGAAAATAATATCTAAAATCGCAATGCCATATGATTTTAATTATACTGTTCATTCCTTTGAAAAATATAATTCAAGTTTGAAGAAGATAATAAATAAAACATCGGATATAAAAATTTATATATTAGATTTAGAACTACCTGGTAAAAGTGGATTAGATATTGCAAGAGAAATAAGAAAAGTAGATTGGGATAGTATAATAATCATATTAACTAGTCACGACGAATTAGAACTTAAATTATTAAAAGAAAAATTATTAATATTAGATTTTATTTCTAAATTTGATAATTATGAGAATAGATTAATAGAAACCATTAACTTAGTAATTAATAAATTAGATTCAAAAAAGGTAATAAACTTTAAATCTAAAAGAGAGTTGCACCATATACTTTTAGACAATATTTATTATGTGTATAAGGATAATTATTCAGATAAAAGTATAATAGTGACAAATGATAATGAATATCCAGTAAATGAATCTTTAACCAATCTAATAAAAAGATTAGATAATAGGTTTTATCAAACACATAGAGCATGTTATATTAATCTTGATAAGATAGATAGTGTAGATTTTAAAAATAGTATAATATATTTTGATAATAATACTTCTACAGATTATCTATCTAGAAATAATAAAAAAGGATTGAGGGATAGGTTATGAGTGTTGAAAGAATCATAGTAAGTATAATAGCAGCTTTATTTCAAAGTTTTGC